>JAWOGR010000062.1:0-12288 GCA_046496625.1 Dehalococcoidia bacterium
CGAGATAGAGTTTGTCCCGGAGGCGTGCGTCGAGGCGTTTGAACAGATAGGGTTCTCCATCCTTAGCGAGTGGGTTGACTATTGGAAGTCTCCGATTGATGCCATCGAGATAGACGTGCCCAAAGGCTTGGTTGTTCTTCGTGCCACCAAAGACGAATATGCCAGAGCGGCTGAGATAACGCAGGCATGCAGAGGGTTGTCGAGAGGATATCTCGGCGAGACCTCGGATTGGATCAGAGAATGGAGCGAAAGAGAACACTCGATGGTGTATGTCGCTTTGATGGGTAGTATGACAGTCGGCCTATGTTGCGTGAGCATCTACGGCTTCGATAATGCTGAGGGCCCCACCATGTGGTTACGGGAGTTGGCGGTGGATCCAATGTACCACTCGCGGAAGATTGGGCTTGTTCTGATGGTCAAGGCTCTTGAATGGGGGGCATCTGAAGGTGCTGCCCGGAGTTTTCTTGCCTGTGATGCAGAGAACAGTGTGGGGATCGGACTGTATGAAGGGCTTGGCTACAGGAGGGGAGGTGAACGTGGCCAGATCAACATGATGTATCGCAATCGGCCGACGCACGTACATGATTAGAGCAGCGGCAGCGTGGTGTCGATATCGTTCGACGATTACCACACTCCCGCAACCGCTGTTGGATCCTTGTAGCGGCATTATCAGAGCATATCACACTGGGTACGTCGGTGATCAGTAGCCGTCTGGTGCACTCAGGTGTGATGGAGACTCCAACCTCGTGGAATTGAGGACCTGGATGGTAAGGCGATCTCGATGAGCAGTCACGGCAGGCGATTTATCCTGGGGCTCTGTGCATTGCTAGGAGTGGCTGCTCTATTCCTCGGACTGCGTCTTTCGAGACCCTCAGTCCCTGACGGTTCTGATGTCACTCCTGTCTATACATATGTCATAGTCAACATCTACCCTCATGACCGCGATGCCTTCACCCAGGGACTGGTTTTCGAGGATGGTTTTCTGTATGAGGGGACAGGGCTCTATGGACACTCTACATTACGCAGAGTGGACCTGGAGACCGGTAACATACTCCAGGTTCATGAGCTGTCAGACGAGTATTTCGGCGAGGGCATAACCATTTACGAAGACAAGGTCATCCAGTTGACCTGGAAGTCCAGTACCGGGTTTGTCTATGATAAGAACACCTTTGAGTTGTTACGCGAGTTCAGTTATCCCACTGAAGGCTGGGGCATCACGCATGACGGAGAGCGCTTGATCATGAGCGACGGCACGTCAACGCTGTATTTCCTGAGCCCGCAGACATTTGAGCGAGTGGGTCAACTTGAGGTGTTTGACAACGATGTTCCCGTAACCCTATTGAATGAACTAGAGTACATCAAAGGCGAGATCTACGCCAATGTTTGGCAGACCGATCGGATCGCGAGGATCGCGCCTGAGACAGGTCGAGTGATCGCATGGGTGAGCCTCCAAGGGCTCCTGACTGCGGAAGATCGCCTTGAGCGTGTCGATGTTCTCAATGGTATTGCGTACGATGCACAGAATGACCGCCTGTTTGTGACAGGGAAATGGTGGCCTAAGCTCTTTGAGATCAAGTTGGTCCTGTCTGGATAGAGTCTTGACCTGGTGTCGGAGTCCAAGAAGCCGGAAGACAGGTATGTGAGCGGCAGACAAGGGTGGGCGTTTGGTTGTCCTCAGGTTACATAGAACCCGATGTGTGCAGGGTCTGAGTGGCACGAGTTCTTCGGTATCTGGCGATTCAGGAATGCGATGGTTTGAGGTCAATCATGCAAAATGCTATTGTATTGAACGGTCTCGCTGCGGGGGAGTGTCGGAATTGGCAGACGAGCATGACTTAGGATCATGTGCTGAAAAGCGTGGGGGTTCGAGTCCCCCCTTCCCCACTCAGAGCGTAAAGAGAGACATCAGGTGTCACAGCAAGCTCTCAGTCCGATAGGCTGCCCGTCCTGGGCTTCCTGGAGCGGAGCGGCGGTAGCGGCACCTACCGTTTGAGCCGGAGGGAATCTCCCCACCCATATCGCGTTGCCTCACCAGGCCCGCTCCTCCAGCCGAGGTCCCAGTTCGCGGGATGCTGCGGCAGTCACACGTTGGCGACCTGCCGTACCTCGGTGCTTAGGGGGGCGAATCTCTGGCACTCTGCGGCAGGCTTGTGTCCCGTGCGGGGTCTGAGGCTGCCGTCCTCCGCATACGCCCTTTGCTGAGATGTGTGTTCGGTTGGCCGATGCGGCATAGCACTTCTCGCTCTGGTTCTCCTCTGGTTTCCTCGGGGTGTGACTGTCTTTCTGTCTTTACAATGGGCGTTTGCGCCCATATAATGGGGGTGCAGCTGACATATGCTGAGGTTGATTCAGGCGAGTGGTGGTGGAAGTATGACCGGTGTCATGGAGATCGGTGCGGCTCGCGGGATGCCAGCAGACAATGAATTGGCCGTGCTGTGAACGGAGTCCTGGGAGGGGTGACCGAGAGGCTTATGGTGGCGGTCTTGAAAACCGCTCTCCGATTCATCGGAGCGTGGGTTCGAATCCCACCCCCTCCGCCAGTTGGAGCGCGAAGATGCATCACTGCTAATGGTCGTTCATGATCGGAGTAGAAAGGAGATGATGTGAAGGTTCACGAGTATCAAGCCAAAGCCCTTCTTGATCGGTACGGCATACCCCTTCCGAGGGGTAAGGTGGCTTCTACTCCTACCGCCGCGAAGGAGATAGCCGCTGAGATCGGCGGCAAGGTGATGATAAAGGCCCAGGTCTACGCCGGCGGTAGAGGTAAGGCGGGGGGCATTAAGGGAGCCGACAATCCTGTGGATGCAGAGAGGGAAGCAGGACGATTGATCGGGAGCAGGCTGGTGACCCACCAGACCGGGGTTGCCGGCGTGCCGGTTAGCAGGGTTCTTGTTGAGAAGGCTAGCGAAGTATCGCGCGAGCTGTATCTCAGCCTGCTAATCGACAGCGCGAGTCGCTTTCCAGTGATGATGGCGAGTGAAGCGGGAGGGATGGATATTGAGGAGGTGGCGCAGTCCGCTCCTGAGAAGATTATCAGGTGTCACATCGACCCTGCGATCGGGTTTCAACCGTTTCAAGGCAGGAAGCTGGCCTACGGGATGAGCCTGGACGGAGGGCAGGTAGGCGAGGCAACGCGGCTGATGACGAGTCTGTACAGGCTCTTTGTGGACAATGACTGCTCGTTAGCAGAGATCAACCCTCTGGGTGTCACCCTGGAGGGAAGGCTACTGGCTCTGGATGCCAAGCTCAACTTCGACGACAATGCCCTGTACCGTCACAAGGATCTTCAGGATCTTCAGGATGAAGAGCAGGAAGAGCCACTTGAGGTACAGGCCCGCGAATGGGGGATCAACAACTATGTGAAGATGGACGGTGATATCGGGTGTATGGTCAACGGCGCCGGCCTTGCCATGGCAGTCAACGACCTGATTCAGCACTGCGGCGGCAAAGCTGCGAATTTCCTGGACATCGGCACACTCAACAACACTGATAGAGTTGTCAATGCATTCAGGATGTTCGTCGCTGACCCCGGGGTCAAGGCCGTTCTGGTGAATATCTTCGGAGGTATGGCCAGGGTCGACGTCATCGCTACAGGGATAGTGGAGGCGTATCGGCAAATGGACATTCGGTTCCCTGTGGTCATCAGGCTGGCGGGGACGAACCTGAAAGAGGGGCAGCGCATCCTTGCTGACTCACAGCTAGATCTTATCGAGGCGGCGGACTTCCTCGACGGCGCACATAAGGTGGTCGAGGCGGCGAAAGGAGCGAGGCTATGAGCATACTCATTGATGAAACCACCAGACTCCTGGTTCAAGGCATAACAGGAAGTGAAGGCAGCTTTCACACACAACGTTGCGTAGAATACGGCACGAGGGTCGTGGCAGGTGTCACACCCGGCAAGGGCGGAAGCCAGCATCTTGGTGTGCCGGTCTTCAACTCAGTCGAGCGGGCTGTGGCTGAGACGGGGGCAAACGCCAGCCTGGTTTTCGTGCCCCCTGCGTTTGCCGCAGACGGAATACTTGAGGCCGCTGAGGCCGGAGTTCCATTGGTCGTATGCATAACGGAGGGGATACCGGTCCTCGATATGATGAAGGTTCATCGGTACCTTCGGGGCAAGTCAACCCGGCTTATCGGGCCTAATTGCCCGGGAGTTATCTCGCCCGGCAAGTGCAAGGCTGGAATAATGGTCGGCGATATCCACCTTGCAGGCAATGTGGGAGTGGTGTCGAGAAGCGGTACCCTGACCTACGATGTGGTGTCTCAACTGACAGGCTTGGGTATAGGCCAGTCCACATGTGTGGGCATCGGGGGCGATGCTCTGCCCGGCAGCACGTTTGTGGATATCCTGGATTTGTTCGAGGCTGATCATGAGACCCTGGCTGTGGTGCTCATAGGTGAAATCGGCGGTGTCATGGAGCAGGAGGCTGCCGAGTTCATACGGCTTGGGATGACGAAGCCTATTATCGCCTTCGTTGCCGGCGGCACCGCTCCGCCCGGAAAAAGAATGGGACATGCCGGCGCCATAATCACCGGTACGGCCGGCAAGGCTTCCGAGAAGACCAAAGCACTTGCTCAGGCCGGAGCCACGGTATCGTCTCATCCTGCGGAAGTGGGCCTGACTACCCGCAGAGTGCTGAAGACCATGTAGCTCCAACACTGTCGAAGAACCATTGCTGAGCCCGGTCCAAATCGGAGAGGTTGGTCGATGATGCGTTATCCTCTGATCGAAGAAGTGCGTACCTCCTGGAGTGCTCCGGAACTCTTTCATGTCATGAAGGAGAGGCCGTGCAGTTTCTTCCTGGACAGCGGCATGGATCCACAGAAGCTGGGAAGGTATTCGTTTATGGGGAGCGACCCGTTTCTCGTAGTGAGCAGCCGTGGCTCGGAAGTTACGTTGACCCGCGGCTCGGAGCGTGAAACACGGCGTGGCAACCCTTTTGATATCCTGTGTGGACTTCTGGAGGAGCACGCTCTGGATCGAGGCCCCGCGGTGGTGCCGTTCGTCGGGGGAGCGGTCGGCTACCTCGGATATGACCTCTGTCACTTCGTGGAACGAGTTCCATCTAGAGCAGTTGATGATCTCCAGCTTCCCGAGAGTTGCTTCGCGTTCTATGACTCTGTCATCGGTTTCGACCACCGGGAGGGCAGAGCCTATCTGGTTGCCACGGGTCTTCCCGAGATGGATGAAGGGCGGAGACTGGAGAGAGCAAGGCTCAGGCTCGCCGAGTTGAGGGAGAGGCATTTCGGGCGCTCTACCCGGGCCGTGGCGGATGGCAGTCCGGAGCACGGCTTGCCAACTATGGAGCCGTCGTGCCGGGCCTGTGATGACGTCTCCGCCGCTCTTTACGATGACGAAGAAGGCAGAGGAATCCGGCTCAGGTCCAGTTTCACTCGCGAGGAGTACGTGAGAGCCGTGGACAGGGTGCGCGAGTACATTGCCGCCGGCGATGTCTTCCAGGTCAACCTTTCCCAGAGGTTTTGCGCCGACATGAGTGTCTCGGCCTATGATCTGTACGGGCGGCTCAGGGTGGTTAACCCCGCCCCGTTTGCCAGTTATCTTGATTTCCCGGAGGTCACCGTCGTGAGTGCCTCTCCAGAAAGGTTCATCAAGAGGCAGGGCGATATCGTCGAGACACGGCCGATCAAGGGGACAAGGCCCCGAGGCAGAAACGCGGCTGAGGACGAGCGCCTGGCTAAGGAACTGGTCAACAGTGCAAAGGACCGGGCAGAAAACGTAATGATCGTCGACCTTGAGAGGAACGACCTGGGCCGCATTTGTCGCTACGGCTCGGTACAGGTCACCGAACTGGCGATCCTTGAGACTTTTCCCACGGTGCATCACCTTACCTCTACTGTGGTGGGCAGGCTCAACAGAGGCAGTAAGAACGCCGAGTTACTCAAAGCTATGTTCCCCGGCGGCTCTATCACCGGCGCCCCCAAGGTGAGGGCCATGGAGATCATCGATGAGCTGGAGAAGACCAGAAGAGGCATTTTCGCAGGTTCAATAGGTTATCTGGGCTTCAACGGAGACCTTGACATCAACATCGCGATCCGCACGTTCTTCACAAGAGAAGGCAAAGCGTACTTTCAGGTGGGAGGCGGGATAATCTACGACTCCGATTCAGAAGCCGAGTATATTGAGACGCTGGACAAAGCGAGGGGGCTCGTCAGGGCTCTGGCATCCGATGCGGATGTGATACCGGCACAAGAACAAGAGCATTAGGCCGGATCGTCTCCGGTTTTGAGCGGGCCTCCCATCGACACGGTGTGGTGCCCTTGCCGGAGAGCACGCGGATATTATTGTATTGCCTTCAGTTCTCTGCCGACCTTTGCGAACTTCTCGAGTGCGAAGTCAAGGTCCTCCCTGGTGTGAACGGCCGAAATCTGGACCCTAATCCGGGCCTGGCCTTTCGGGACTACCGGAAAGCTGAATGCTCTGACGTAAATCCCCTCCTCCACCAGTCTTCCTGCCATTGTCACTGCCTTTTGGGCCTCATACAGCATGATAGGTATGATAGGGTGGATGCCCGGACGTATGTCAAAACCGAGTTTAGTTATGCCCTTCCTGAAGTAGGTCGTGTTCTCCTCCAGCTTGTCGCGCAAGGCTGTGCTGCCGGTTATCATGTCAAGGATCTTCATGGTTGCTACAACAACCACAGGAGGCACCGCATTGGAGAAGAGTCTGGGGCGAGACCTCTGTCTTAGTAGTTCTATGATCTCCTTGTGGCTGCTGGTGAAGCCGCCCACTGCCCCGCCAAGACCTTTCCCCATGGTGCTGGTTATGATGTCCACCCTATCCATTACTCCAAAATGCTCAGGAGTACCCCGGCCGGTCGGTCCGAAGAACCCGGTGGCATGGGAGTCATCCACCATTAGGAGGGCGCGGTATCTCTCAGCCAGATCACAGATCTCTCTGAGCGGGGCGATGTCGCCATCCATGCTGAAGACGCCGTCTACCGCTATCAGCCTCAAGCGTCTGTCCTGGGTCTCCTGTAGGTGCCTTTCCAGATCCATCATATCCGAATGCTTGAACACCCTGATCTCAGGAAGCATTGCATGCCCCTGTTCGAGCTTCTTCTTGTTGATCACCTGCCAGAGCCTTGCTCCGTCGATGATCGTTGCATGGCTCAACTGATCGCTTATTATGACGTCAAAGCCGAGGATGACCTCGAAGAGGCCGATGTTGGCTGCCTCGCAGGATGAGTAGAGGATCGTGTCGTCCATACCGAGAAACTCGGAGAATTTCCTCTCCAGCCTCTTGTGTATCGTCTGGGTTCCGCAAATGAAGGGCACGGAAGCCAATCCGTAGCCCCACTCTTTGATGCTATCAAGAGCTGCCTGCTTGACCTCGTCATTGTTGGCCAGTCCCAGGTAGTTGTTGGCACAGAAATTGAGCACCGTGCCTTTGCGGCCTTCCACCTTGATCTCCCTGTCTTGAGGCGAATCGATGAGGAGTTCATCCTTGTAGAGCCCGCTCTCTGTGATAGACTGCAGCTCTTTCTCATAAAGCTCCCTAGCTTCCTTCGTGTACAATCTAACCTCCTTCGTTTGCGGGTGTCTGCCGCGCGGTCAAAGGACACCGACGGTCTTCACGGGTACAGGATAACCTTACCCGACACCTTCGGCCTATCGTTCATGGCCCGGAATCCATTCTCAAAATCATGCAGGGGATATTTGTGTGTTATCACAGGGGTTAAGTCCAGGCGGCCGGAGTCGAGGAGCTTCCTCGCCTGATTCCAACTCTTCCATATCAAGCGGCCGGTGATGGGAAGGATCTTCTTGGCGCTCCTTACGTACTGGCCGCAATTCTCGATCATGAACGGATCGGTGTCAATGCCGAAGAGTGAGATCCTACCGCCATCTCTTACAGAGCCGATGGCCAGGTCTCTTGCAGCCTTGCCTCCTGCCATTTCCAGGGCTACATCAAACCTCCCTTTGATGTTCAATCGAGATAGAGACTCGTCTACATCATCTTCCTTCTCGTTAATGCCGATGTCGGCACCCATTTCTCGACTGATCTCCAGACGTCTCTGATGCCTGCCGACAACAACGACGAGGCGGGCTCCCTCTGCCTTGCACACTCCGCTTGCCAGCATGGCAATAGGTCCGTCTCCCACAATGAGAACCGCTTTGCCGTGCAAGTTCCTGTCATAGTCTCCCAGAGCGCAGTAGACGGCATTGCCTAATGGCTCCTGGAGAGTGGCTACCTCTGGAGGAAGGCCCGGGTCGTTTCTCCAGAGGATACTCTCCGGTACGGCCACGTACTCGGCAAAACAGCCGTCGCATGACAGGCCGAAGATCCTGCCCTTTTCCGTCTCACAGATGTGCTTCTGTCCACTCCTGCACTGCACGCACTTGCCGCAGAAGAAATGGGTCTCGGCCGAGACGTAGTCGCCGACCCTGAACCTTCTGGACTTGGCGCCTGTATCGACGACCTCGCCCGCAAACTCGTGCCCCTGTATCTGCGGGACCTTCTTGATGTACACCTGGGCTGCGGAATCCCAATTATAGATGTGAACATCCGTGCCACATATGGATGTTGCTTTAACTCTAACCAAGACCTCATCGGGCTTCGGCCTGGGCATCTCAACATCCAGGAGTTCGGCTCCGGGGGCCATTCTGGTCTTGACTATTGCTTTCATAATGCGTTGGTCTGTCACGAAAACCAGGCGGTTCTGTCCTCAGCCCTGTTGACAGCGATGCATATTCTAGCAGCAATTGTCCGGTTTTGTAAGACTTGCGGCCAGACCGTGGCCCGCAGAGCGGCGAATG
Organism: Dehalococcoidia bacterium; assembly: GCA_046496625.1. Classification (GTDB taxonomy): domain Bacteria; phylum Chloroflexota; class Dehalococcoidia; order GIF9; family AB-539-J10; genus RBG-13-51-36. The sequence continues at coordinate 8,773 of JAWOGR010000062.1, forward strand.
GTGCCAGGTCCTTCTTATGGCTATTGTGTAGAGAAAATTTCTAAAGAGTCTTGACATAACGAGTACACGAACTTGACAATGCTTTTCGATGGTGTTAAGATGTTGTGTTTGTGTTATGCCTCCGTTCGCATCCACTCTTGTCCCAGTGATTCTTCCTACATAGTGTACCCAACACTTAACTCTGGAAAAGAAGAGGCAGGACCGTTTCTTCCATGCTTAAGTACGAGTTGCTGAAGTCCTTCGCTAAGCTGCCCGAGGCGTTGGATATACCCGACCTTATCCAGGTTCAGCTCAATTCCTTCCGATGGTTTCAAGAGGAGGGGCTGAAAGAGCTCTTCGGGGAAATCTCGCCGATCCAGGACTATACCAACACGAGGCTGGAATTACACTTTATCGACTATGAGTTTCGCGAGCCTCAACACTCGATTCCGGAGTGCCTTGAGCGGGGCCTGACTTATTCGTCTCCAATATATGTGACGGCCCAACTAGTGGCAAAGGAAACCGGGGAGATCAATCAGCAGGAGTTGTTCTTCAGCGACTTCCCTCTTATGACCGATACTGGCACATTCATCATCACCGGAGTAGAGCGCGTAGTGGTCAACCAGCTAACTCGCTTTCCAGGCGTGTATTTCACCCTGGACAGGGACGCTTCAAGCGGGCGGCAGCTGGGTTATGCCAAGCTTGTTGCTGAGCACGGGGCATGGCTTGACTTTGACACGTCCAACAGGGACGTGATCTCAGTGAAGGTGAGCGGCAAGCGGAAGATCCCGGTGACGACTTTGTTGCGTGCCATCGGCTTTGAGAACGATGAAGAGCTAGAGTCGCTTTTCCAGGATGTCGACAACTCCCCGGATCATGCTTTTATCCGTTCGACGATGGATAGGGATCCACTGATACGGAGCAAGTCAGATGCCCTGTTCGACATCTACAGAAAGCTGTCATCAGGGGAGGCGCCCAGCCTTGTCAGTGCTCAGGCCTTGCTCAACAACTTTCTGTTCAATCCCCGTCGCTATAGTCTGGGCAAGGTGGGACGCTACAAACTGAACAAGAAACTGGGACTTAGCGTCGCTCAGGATACTACCAGTCTCACTCCTGAAGACCTGGTGCAAATCGTCCGTCGCATCATAGCGGTCAACATCGGCAGAGAGGCTCCGGACGACATCGATCATCTAGGCAATCGAAGGGCTCAGGCGGTGGGTTTCCTGATACAGAAGCAGGTCCGTATCGGCCTCTTGAGACTCGAGAGAGCTATCAAGGAGAGGATGAGTATTCTCGGTCCGGAGGGCGCTACGCCGATTAGCCTGATCAACATCCGCCCTGTGGCGGTTGCCATAAGGGAGTTCTTCGGACGTTCTCAGTTGTCGCAGTTCATGGATCAGACAAACCCGTTGGCCGAGCTTACTCACAAGCGTCGGCTCTCGGCCATGGGTCCCGGGGGACTATCGAGAAAACAGGCCGGATTCGAGGTTCGGGATGTTCATCACTCTCATTACGGCAGGATCTGCCCGATAGAGACGCCGGAGGGGCCGAACATCGGTCTGATTGGCTCGCTGGCTACTTACGCATCGGTGAACGAGTACGGTTTCATAGAGACGCCATACCTCGGAGTCAGGCATGCGTTGCCCAACACTGCTGAAGAACTGACAAACAGAACGCTGGCGGAGGATGTAGTCAACGATGGCAAGCGCGTTGCTGTGAGCGGAACACTCATCACAGAAGCGGTTGCGCGCAAGATATCATCCGTTCCAGAGTGCGACATCAGGGTGCGCTCCTTTGTCTCCGGCGAAGTCACGTATCTGTCAGCCGACGAGGAGGGTCAATACAATATCGCCCAGGCGAACGCTCCTCTCAACGAGAGGAATGAGTTCGTCCATGACAGGGTTGAGGTGAAGAAGGGAGAGCGGTACTTCAAGGAGTCAACGGATAACGTGGACTTCATAGATGTTTCACCGAAGCAGTTGTTTAGTATAGCTGCCTGTCTTATCCCGTTTCTGGAGCACGATGATGCTAACCGTGCCTTGATGGGGTGCAATATGCAGCGACAGGCGGTGCCGCTGCTGATGCCCAGGCGTCCCCTAGTGGCCACCGGCATGGAGAACGAGGTCGCCAAGTACAGCAGGCAGGCCATATTCGCTCCTGAGGATGCTGTTGTGACGTCGGCGACGAGCTCGCAGATCGTCACGAAGAATCGAAAGGGCAAGGAGCAGGTGTTCGATCTGATCAAGTTTTCCAGAACGAATCAGGGTACTTGCGCAAACCAGCACCCTATTGTGAGTAAGGGCGATAAGGTGAAGAAGGGGCAGCCATTGGTAGATAGCTTCTCCATACATGATGGCAGCCTTGCCCTGGGACAGAACGTCATCTGTGCATTCATGATCTGGGGGGGATACAACTTCGAGGACGCCATCATTCTAAGCAGGAGACTGGTGAAGGACGATGTGTATACCTCTGTCCACATTGAGAAGTACGAGATTGAGGAACGTGACACGAAGCTCGGCCCAGAGGAGATCACCAGAGACATACCTAACGTTAGTGAGGAGAGCCTGTCCAACCTCGATGAAATAGGAATTGTACGCGTCGGGGCCGAAGTAAAATCCAATGACATCCTGGTCGGGAAGATCACCCCCAAGGGTGAGACCGAACCCTCAGCTGAAGAGAAGCTTCTGAGGGCCATATTCGGCGAGAAGACTCGTGAGGTGAAGGATAGCTCGTTGCGAGTGTCGTCAGGAGAGTGGGGCAGGGTAATCGGGACCAAGGTCTTCTCACGGGAAAACCATGACGAACTGTCGGCGGGCGTGAATCGGCTCATTCAGGTTTGGGTTGCTCAGAAGCGCAAGATCTCGGTGGGCGATAAGATGTCGGGAAGACACGGCAACAAAGGTGTGATATCGATTGTGTTGCCTGAGGAGGAAATGCCGTTTCTGGCGGATGGCACGCCTGTAGATATCGTGCTGAATCCCCTGGGTATTCCGGGCCGCATGAACATCGGGCAGGTCCTGGAGGCGCATCTGGGCTGGGCGGCTCAGACACTGGGTTTTGAGGCGGTTAACCCCATCTTCGATGGAGCCGATGCGGTGACCATCGAGGATGCCCTGGCCAGGACATGGATGGCCTGGAACGCAGGCGCAGTGAGTTTCAGTCCTGAAGGCGGGAGGAACGCCGGGACCGACCTCGACAAGCTGCGGGAATGGCTTTCCGGCTACGGATTTGATGCCGGAGAGATAATGGATGGGGGGCAGACAGGTGCGGCTAGAAGAGCATCGCTATGCATCTGGCTCGAGCAACTGGGCATGGGTGATGTTCGGCAGCTTCGAGATCTCGGGGATGAGGAGTTGGACTGCATGGCGCGAGAGGTGTACAAGAACCGTAGACTCTATCCTCCTATCTTCGGCAAGATGGACCTTCGAGATGGCAGAACCGGCGAGTTGTTCGACAAGCCGGTGACCGTGGGGACGGTGTACATGATGAAGCTCATCCACCTGGTTGGGGATAAGGTCCACGCCCGTTCGACCGGCC
>JAWOGR010000116.1:0-4029 GCA_046496625.1 Dehalococcoidia bacterium
CCCCAAACCCCCAGGGGCAACCCCGTCCTCAAGCCGGAGGCCCTCGCCCGTCACTCCGCCGGCCTGATCTGCCTCTCCGGCTGCCGTAAGGGAGAGATAGTCGGCGCAATCAAGTCAGGGAGCAGGGAGAAGGCCTGCAAGGTAGCCGGAAGGTATATCGAGATTTTCGGCCGGGAGAACTTCTACATAGAGCTTCAGAACAACTTCTATCCCGAGGACATGCACCTTTGCCGCGTCCTGGTCGACCTGGCAGGCAGTCTCAAGCCGGGCTATGTCGCTACCAACAATGTGCACTATGCCGACCGGAAAGACCACAGACTGCACGATGTGCTCACATGCATCAAGAACCGGACAACCTTGGACGAATGCACCTCCTTGAGACTGAACTCCGAGTTTCACCTCAAGCCATATGAGGAGATGGCGCAGCTTTTCCGGGAGTATCCCCGGGCGACATCAAATACGCTGGCAATAGCCGGGCAATGTAACGTTGATCTCGACTTTTCAGACTATCGTTTTCCCGAGTTTCTCCTGCCCCACGGCGAGACGACGAAGGGATATCTGGCCGGGTTATGCCGGCGAAAGGTGCACGAAAGGTATGGTCACGATTGCATCGGGACGGGGTCGGAGGTAGAGAACAGGCTCAATCACGAGCTCGATCTAATTGAGAAGCTCGGGCTGTCGGGCTATTTCCTCATTGTGTGGGACATCATGGACTACGCCAGGAGAAACGGGATTCCCGCTCAGGGCAGGGGCTCGGCGGCCAATTCCCTGGTGGCCTATGTTCTGGGCATAACCGCGGTCGACCCGCTGAAGAACAAGCTCTTTCTGGGCAGGTTTTTGAACGAAGAGATGTCGTCCATTCCCGACATCGATATAGATGTGTCGACGAAGCACCGGGAACAGCTTATCCAGTACGTCTATGAGAAGTACGGGCAGGCACATACCGCCATGGTCTGCACCTATGTGACCTTCCAGGCCAGAAATGCTGTAAGAGAGGTGGGCAAGGCACTGGGGATGCCGGAGGGCCTGCTCAACAGGATGGCTAAGTCGGTTTCGGTATACGGGGCCAAAGACCTGGGACAGGATCTTGCCGCCGTTGAGGAGTTTCTGCCCTATCTCACGTCCATGCCGTGGCAGGAGTTCACATCTATCTGCCGGGAGATTCACGATTTCCCCAGGCACCTCTCGATTCATAACGGGGGGATGCTTATCTCCTCCTGCCCGTTGACCGAGATAGTGCCCCTGGAAAGGGCCGCTATGCCGGGGAGGATCGTCTGCCAGTGGGATAAAGACAGCGTTGCCGACGCCGGCCTTATAAAGGTGGACCTGCTCGGCTTGAGAATGCTGTCGCTGATTCACGAAGCCTGTGAGCTTGTGGAAGAGCATCATCCCGATTGCATTGTAAAAAGCCTTGGCGGGGATAACCTCCCTCCGGATGACGAGGGCGTCTATGACATGATCTGCCGGGGCGATACGATAGGCGTTTTCCAGGTGGAGAGCCGGGCGCAGATGCAAACCCTGCCGCGTATAAAGCCACGTTCTATCGAGGACCTTACAGTCGAGGTGGCCCTCATCAGGCCGGGTCCGCTGCAGGGAAACATGGTACACCCGTATATTCGCAGGAGGAAGGGGCTGGAGAAGGTGACATATATGCATCCGAGGTTGAAGCCGATACTCGAGGATACCCTGGGGGTACTCTTGTTTCAGGAGCAGGTGATCCAGGTTGCCACCGCCATAGCCGATTTCACTCCCGGTGAGGCCGACTCTTTGAGAAGGGCGATGAGCAGGAAGAGGTCGAGAGATGCCATGAACGAGATGAGGCAGAGGTTCATCGACGGGGCAAAGAAGGCCGGCGTGGGATCCGCCCTCGCCGGTCGCATTTTTGAGACCCTGGGGGGTTTTGCCGAGTATGGCTTTTGTAAGAGCCATGCCGCCGGCTTTGCCCTTTTGTGCTATCGCTCCGCCTGGCTCAAGAGATGCTATCCCTCTGAGTTCTACTGCGCCCTGCTCAATAACCAGCCCATGGGATTCTACTCCCCGGAGGTCATCGTGCGGGATGCCGGGCGGCATGGAGTCGAGGTTTTGCCGACAGACATCAACAAGAGCGATGCCATGTGTACAATCGAAGATGACAGGGCCTGTCCTGAGCGAAGCCGGAGGATCAGGCTCGGCCTGATCTACGTCAAGGAGGTGGGATCGAAAGCCATGAGCAGAATCCTGGCCGAAAGAGAGAGGGCACCCTATTCTTCACTGGAAAACTTCTATCTCAGGACAGGTCTGGAGAGGAATTCAGTGGAGAGCCTCATCCTCGCCGGTGCCTTCGACTATTCCGGCTACCAGAGGAGACAGCTATTGTGGCAGCTCGGCATTCTGGAGAAGAAGTGCCCGGGGGAAATGTCCCTGGAGTTCAGCGATGCTGCAGTCTCGCTGCCCGGCTTCACCGACCTGGAGGAGATGAAGGCTGATTACAGGGTGCAGGGATTGTCCACAAAGCATCATCCCGTGCAGGTAGTGAGAAGTGAAATATCCGGTGATGGCCTGATCAGAAGCTCTCAGCTTGCTCAACTGCCGTCGTATGCCCGTGTACGGCTGGCGGGCTACGTTATCACCAGGCAGAGGCCTCCCACCGCCAAGGGGTTCGCCTTTATGACGCTGGAGGACGAGGATGGCATGGTGAATGTGATAGTCAGGCCGGACGTGTACCGGAAGTACAGACAGGTCTTCAAGCTCGAGCCACTGGTCGTGGTCGAAGGAACACTCCAGAAGGGGGAAACCCTGAACATCATCACTGAGACGCTCACCTCACTGCAAGATGAAAGGAAAGACAACCCGGACAACATACAGCACCCGGCCAACCCGATCAGTTGAGCCCCAGTTCTTGTTGTCAACGGAAGGAGCGCTTAGTAGAATATGAGACAGGCAGAAATGGCTACGATTCGAACAGGCACCTGTTCTTGGACCGATCGCACGCTGCTGAACTCGGGACGTTTCTACCCCGATTCGGCGACTTCGGCGGAAGCGCGCCTTCAGTATTATGCCAGCCAGTTCAACATCGTCGAGGTGGACAGCAGCTACTATGCCCTGCCCGGCGAAAGGAACAGCTATCTCTGGGCGGAGCGCACTCCCGACGACTTCCTGTTCAACTTCAAGGCTTTCAGGCTGTTCACCCAGCACCCTACACCCGTCACCTCCCTGCCCAAAAACATGAGAGAGCAACTCACCCCCGAACTGCGTCAGAAACCGAACCTGTACTACCGTGACCTTCCGCCTGAACTCGTAGACGACCTGTGGCAGAGGTTCGAGAGCGCGCTGCTCCCGCTGGACACCGTCGGCAAGCTGGGTATCGTGCTCTTCCAGTTTCCGTCTTGGATCTATCCCAGCACGCAACAGTTCGACTACATGGTGATGTGCAGGGACCGACTGCCCCAGTACAGCATCGCCATCGAGTTCAGGAACAACTCATGGCTGAGTGAGAAGAACGGCGCTGCGACTCTCGATTTCCTCAGGATGAACGACCTGTCTTATGTCTGTGTCGATGAGCCCCGGGGTTTCAAGTCCAGCGTGCCCCCCATCGCCGAGGTAACCTCTGACATAGGCATCGTCCGTTTCCACGGCAGGAACACGGAGACCTGGGAGAAGAAGGGCATCGGCCCCGCCGAGCGGTTCAACTACCTCTATACCGAGGACGAACTGAAGCCCTGGGCGGAGAGTATACGCGACCTTGCCGGTCGGACAAGCGAGATGCACGTCCTGTTCAACAACTGCTACGAGGACAAGGCCGTGGTCAACGCCCGGCAGATCTCGTTGATTCTCGACACTCTCACCCGCCCGCAGACGGCTAAGGAGTAGAACTCACGAAACAGAACGGCCATAGACACTGGAGACGATACGGGTCTGCACTCACTAATCTCGGGCAGAAGCAGCAACCTGCCTCGCCAGCCGGTCTGAGACCAAGGGTGGTGCTCGGGAATCCCCTGCAAAAGTCCCCCACTCATTCGAACTCGGCTTTCCCGAGGATAACGAATATGA
>JAWOGR010000005.1:0-7401 GCA_046496625.1 Dehalococcoidia bacterium
TATGTCCATGGAGGTTCGACTCCCCCCACTCCCGCTATGCCGCGATTATCGGATCCCACTCCAGTTCAGCATGGCGAGAGAATGTAAGGAGAGTGCGCGATGGACAGCGAACGTAAGCTGCGGCTCACTGAAACCGTGCGAGGCGCAGGTTGAGCCTCTAAACTGGGTCCAGGGGACCTGGACCGTGCACTGTGTGGACTCGAGTTGCCTTTCGACGCTAACGTGATCGTGGGACTTGACGGCCGCGATGATGCCGGTGTCTATCGACTGACAGATGACCTGGCGATCATCCAGACCGTCGACTACTTCACGCCTATAGTTGACGATCCATATGACTTCGGACAGATAGCTGCAGCCAACGCCCTGAGCGATGTCTACGCTATGGGCGGCCGCCCCGTCACGGCGATGAACGTGGTGTGCTTCCCCAGGGAGACGATGGATATCTCTGTTCTCAGGGAGATTCTACGAGGAGGAATAGCCAAGCTCTCGGAGGCAGGAGCGTCTCTGGTCGGAGGGCACAGTGTGGACGACCGTGAACTGAAGTACGGCCTCTCCGTCATGGGAACCGTACACCCCGACAGAGTCATAACCAACACCGGAGCCAGAGAAGGAGACGTACTCATCCTAACGAAACCGCTGGGAACCGGCATCATAAGCACCGCCATGAAGTCCGGCGTAGCGAAACAGGAGATCATCACCCTGGTTACCCGACAGATGGCCACACTCAACAGAAGAGCCGCAGAACTGATGGCGGACTTCAACGTGCACGCCTGTACCGACATAACAGGCTTCGGCCTGCTTGGACATGCCTGCGAGATGGTACAGGGCACCGGCGTGGGCATGGAAGTGGATTCACAGGCGGTGCCTCTTCTGCCCGGCGTCAACGAGTATTGCAGACAGGGCCTGGTTCCCGGGGGCACGCAACGCAACAGGGAGTTTCGCTCCAATATGATAGAGGCCCGGGTTTCTGACGAGATGGTCCTCATCCTCTTCGATGCTCAGACCTCAGGCGGCCTGCTCATATCCCTTCCCCCGGCAGATGGAGAGACACTGGTCGAGAAGATGCATCATGAAGGAGTCAGGGATGCTGCAATCGTCGGGCGTGTGGTAGCTAACCCTGAAGAGCACATATTAATAAGGTAGACCACCATGTATGTACTGGGGACTGCGGGGCATGTGGACCATGGAAAATCGGTTCTCGTCCGGGCCTTGACCGGCATAGACCCGGATCGCCTTCCCGAGGAGAAGGCCCGGGGTATGACCATCGACCTGGGCTTTGCCTGGTTCCGGCTACCCGGCGGAAGAGAGGTCAGCGTTGTCGACGTCCCGGGTCACGAAAGGTTCGTCAAGAACATGGTGGCCGGCGTTGGGGGGATCGACCTCGCCATGCTTGTCATCGCGGCGGACGAAGGAGTCATGCCGCAGACAAGAGAGCATCTGGCCATCATCGACCTGCTCAACATTACCAACGGTGTCGTTGCCGTCACAAAGAAGGACATGGTAGACGAGGACGGGTTGAACCTGGCAATCATGGAAGCCGAGGATGCGATACGGGAAACAAGTCTTCGCAAGGCCCCGATCGTAGCTCTCTCGGCCGTGACCGGCGACGGTCTTCCCGACCTGATCGCGATCATAGACAAACTCCTGGACTCGGCCGTCGAGCGCAGGGACATCGACAGGCCGAGGCTTCCCATCGATCGTGTCTTCACCATGAAGGGCTTCGGGACGGTGGTGACCGGCACTCTGACAGATGGCAGCCTGCACACCGGACAGCAGGTAGAAGTCCTGCCGGCCGGGCTGGACACCCATGTGCGCGGCATCCAGGTTCACAAGCAGAAGACCGAATCGGCTCTTCCCGGCAGCCGGGTAGCCATCAATCTGGGCAACATCCAGCCCGACAGGCTTCAGCGGGGCATGGTCGTGACTACCCTGGGATGGCTCAAGGCCACACGGCTACTCGATGTCAGACTCCGCGCCATCGCGGGCCTGACCGGCCCCATAACCCACAACATGTCGGTTACCTTTCACACCGGCACAAGCGAAGTCACCGGGAGAGCCCGCCTGCTGGACAGGGAGGAACTCCAGGCCGGCGAGAGTGGCTGGGCTCAGATTGGTTTGACCGATCCGGTAGCCGTGGCAAGGAGTGACCTCTTCGTCATTCGTTCCCCGAGGGGCACCCTGGGTGGCGGGCAGATCGTGGATACTCACCCGAGGCGTCACCGGCGCTTTCAGAAAGGCGTCGTTGCTAGGCTCGAGGCCGCGCTGAGCAGCCCGGACGATGCCATGCTCGCCATACTGGAAAGCACGGGTATCTCCGACACCGGAGAGCTTGCACTGCAATCCCACCTCTCCGAGACCCAGGCAGGTGAGACCCTGCAAACAGTGACAGGCGAAGGACGAGCGGTGCAGATCCGCACCGGTGAGGGTCTCCCTCTATTCGTGTCCTGCCGTCACTGGAAGCACATCGTTGACGAGGCAACAAGATTGCTGACCGACCATCACAGATCCTACCCGCTGAGGCACGGCCTGCCCAGAGAAGAACTGAGAAACCGTCTCAAGGTTCAACGCCGGCATTTTGACGCCGTAATCCAGCGGCTCACTGAAGACGAACACGTTGTGGATGAGGGCGCAGTGGTCAGGCTTCCCTCACATAGCGCGCGCCTCTCGACAGAACAACAGGCGAGGACAGACCATTTTCTGGGGCTCCTGTCCGAGTCTCCCTATTGTCCGCCAACCGACTCTCCTCTGGAGCCCGATCTCCTCAACCTATTGCTGGAGCAGAGGAAGGTGGTTAGAGTGGGCGAAGGCATTGTCTTCAGCGCGTCGGCCTACGAGGATATGGTCAGGCAGGTCGTCGACCACATGAAGAACAGAGGCACAATGACCGTTGCTGAAGCGCGTGACCTCTTCGGGACAAGCCGCAAGTATGCACAGGCTCTTATGGAGCATCTGGATGCTCAGAAGATAACCCGACGCACAGGCGATGAAAGGGTTCTAAGATGACAGGAAAGCCGGAGTTCCGTCAGCTTCCCGGAGTGGACGAACTGCTCAGTCATGAACGCATAGCCGGTCTCCAGGACGTGCTGGCCCGTGAGTTCGTGGTAGCCCTGGTTCGCAACCGCCTGGCCGAGATCCGCACCGTGGTGAGCACGGGAGGCACAGCCCCATCCTTCGACGGGATCGTGGATGCGGTTGTGACGGAAGCGCTTCATGTCACCAGCTCCGGCCTGAAGCCGGTGATTAACGCTACCGGTGTGATTCTGCACACCAATCTGGGCAGATCTCCCCTCAGTTCTGAGGCACTGCGCGCAGCGGAACTGGCTTCTCGTGGATACTGCACACTGGAGTTCGACCTGGCACGCGGAAAACGCGACTCCCGCCAGGCCCACGTTGAGAAGATGCTCTGCCTCCTTACCGGTGCAGAGGCTGCCCTGGTGGTGAACAACAATGCCTCCGCGGTGCTGCTCGCACTTAGTGCCCTGGCGAGAAGGAGAGAGGTTATCGTGTCCCGCGGGCAGGCCGTCGAAATCGGCGGAGGATTCCGGATACCCGATGTGATGCGCGAAAGCAGAGCAACGATGGTGGAGGTGGGCACCACCAATCGCAGCTACATTGCCGACTACGAGCAGGCCATAACCCCGAGAACGGCAGTCCTGCTCCGCGTGCATACAAGCAACTTCAGGATCAGCGGTTTCACCCATGCCGCTTCATTGGAGGAGATGGTGAAGCTGGCCCGACAACATGACATAATGGTCCTGGACGATATCGGCAGCGGATGTCTCATCGACACCACTGAATTCGGGCTGGAACCGGAACCCCGGGCCCAGGACAGCATCGCCGCCGGTGCCGACCTCACCTTATTCTCCGGCGACAAGCTACTGGGAGGACCCCAGGCGGGCATAATCGCGGGGCGCAGGGAGCTTGTGAAGAGGCTGGCAAAGCACCCGCTGGCCAGGGCAATGCGCATCGACAAGGCCAGCATCGCCGCCCTTTCTGTAACGCTAATCCACTACTTGAAAGGCGAAGCGCTTGAGAAGATACCTGTTTTGCGACTGATCTCCACCCCGCTGGCAGAAGTGGAAAGGCGGGCCGAGAGATGGGCACAGTTCCTGGGAGAACCAGCCAGAGTGATTGCCGGGGAGTCCGTAGTCGGAGGAGGGAGCCTTCCCGGAGGCATCATCCCGACGCGAGTCGTAGCCATAGGAGTTGCCGGCAAGGCCGGCGTGGACGGCCTGGCACGCAGACTCAGACAGCGCCACCCGCCGGTGGTTGCTCGAGTTGAGAAGGACGCCTTGATCCTCGATCCGCGCTCTGTGTTCCAAGAAGAAGACGAAGCCCTGCTCAAGGCAGTCAGCGAGTCGCTTCACATCCCGTGATCGCACTCGACGGCCGGCACATGAGCGCGGCACTAAGACACCCAGCGGACACATCCTCTCCCGCCGACACGACACATAGAACAGGAATGCGCTTGACAGTGCACGAGGCCTAATATAGTATAAGCCGCAGACGGGAAGTCCTGGCAAACCTGATTATCACGACTCTTGATGTGATTAAGGAGGTAAGGCAACGATGAGTATACGTCCACCGGGCCCCATGGAACTTGGCATAATCCTGCTCATAATCCTGATCATCTTCGGCGCTGGCAAGCTGCCTCAGGTTGCAGGTTCGATAGGAAAGGGCATCAGGGAGTTTCGCAGGGCGAAGGAAGGCCTCGAAGAAGAGAGTCCGACTAAGGGCGCAAAGGCAAGCGATGACGTCGCGGATGTAACCAAGGCGAAATCCGGAGACAACTGACCTGCACCCGCTGAGTCCCGAGAAGCAAGGGCGTAATGGGTTCTTTTGGTATCGGCATAGGGGAGTTGCTTCTCATACTATTGCTTGCCCTCCTGGTAGTCGGTCCTAACAGACTGCAAGACGTAGCAAGGGGACTGGGCAAGGCCCTCAGGCAGGTCAACAAGTACAGCTCGGGGGTTACCGCTGCGTTCCAGGACGAGTTTGAGAAGGAGATCGCGGATGATTCGCGCTCTCGTAGTGCAAGCGCTGATCGCGCTGGAACCACAACGCCCGACCGTACCTCCGAACTGGCCGGAAGTGAAGGCCCAGATACAACTGCGCCGAGCGAACTCCCGTGACTCTCAAGCTACTGGACCCGCCGCTGACAACAGAATACCTCGCCCTTGAGTTAATCCGCGGACCGGTGGCGAGGGTTGTGCGCTCAACTAGCTCTACCAGAGTGGTATGAACGAAGACGTAACACCCACCACAGATTCTGAACGACGTGCCGGTCTCTTCGCACACCTGACGGAATTGCGGACACGAGTCTTCAGGAGCGTGATTGCCGTCGCCATCACCACCGTCCTTGCCTTCATCTTTCACCAGCAGATATTCGCGCTGCTGCTCTATCCCGCCGGCGACATGAACCTGATCTTCGTAGAGATGACGGAGATGATAGGCACTGTCCTGCTGGTATCTCTGGTCACCGGTGTCGTGCTGGCTATCCCTTACCTCACCTACGAGTTCATCATGTTCGTCTCGCCGGCCCTCACAAAGAGGGAGAAGAGATACTTCTACTTCGTTTTGCCGTGGATGGTCGTCATGTTTGCCGCAGGAGTTCTCTTCAGCTACTTCATGCTCATTCCTGCAGCCATCAGCTTCCTTCTCGGCTTTGGTGGTGACATAGCGTCACCCCAGATCAAGGTCAGCAACTATGTCTCGGTGGTGGCCAGGATGCTCCTCGTCAGCGGATTCGTCTTCGAGATGCCGGTGGCGATAACCTTCCTGGCAAGGATCGGAGTTGTCACCGGTGACTGGCTGGCACGAAGACGCAAGGTAGTCATAGTTGGCGCCTTCATTCTTGCGGCCGTTCTCACCCCTCCCGATGCTCTCACTCAGATCATAATGGCAGTGCCCCTGATTATCCTTTACGAACTGAGCATCGTGCTGGCGCGCATTGTGGGCAGGAAGCGGCAGGCGGCTTGACGACATAACCTCAGGCAGGGATGCTGTGGCTCGATCACTTCAATTGGGCAATGGTTAGCGATCACCTACGCCTTTTGCTCGCTCGTACTATCTGGTAGAATACTTACTCTGGGGCTGTAGCTCAATTGGGAGAGCGCCTGCTTTGCAAGCAGGAGGTCAGGGGTTCGAATCCCCTCAGCTCCATTTCTACGATACCAGCAGCGAGCGAGAGCGTCCCGATTGTATCGGGAAGGTCAGGGATTCGAATCCTTTCAGTTCCATTGGGCTTCGGAGAACCACCCTGGGGCAGCAGTAGATGGAAACCGATAGTCTTGCTCGATAACAGAGCTCAGATTGTGACGCCTCATTGGCATATGTTCAATAGACCGCGGGCAGTTGACGGCTCTCCCGTCGGTGATACAGTAGCACTTGGAGGTTGATGCGCATGAAGAGCCAGTGTTCTTCCGGTCGCAGCAGCCCTGGTTGTCGGTACGGTGGACGGTGACAGTGACAGCCAGGAGCCGCCTCGGCTATTGGTTTTCAGTGGTTGTCCCGGATCGTACGACCCCTTAGCTCCACCCCCTCACTCCCCTCAGGGAATCAGATTGCCTGCTCAAGCATTCGTAGTCCCACCCCGTTCACCATCAACTCCAAGTCCGAGGTCACAAGCGAGGTGCCTAATCGCGGAGGCGCATCGTGTGGCAGAAAGGGATACCATCTCCAGGCTCATCATGCACTCAAGAGACTCGCTATTGACAGTTCATCCGCTAATGACCTAGAATGTGAGTGGGCCTGTAGAAGGACGGTGACTGGTGGTTAACGGGTGCACAAAGGACTTGGTTCAGCTGTCACGATGCTCAGAGGAGCAGATACAGGCATGTGGGTCTAGCTTTCCTTTTGATGCCGCGCCAAACCTGCTCCCCTTCTCCGAGAACACGCCAATCGCGAATTGCCGTTATCCGTTCTCCGTCTTTCCTATGTGCTGCGTCAGCTAGTTGCAGGACTCTGAAGGTTGAATATGAAGACAAGCCTAAATTGGACGGCCCGGCACCACATCAAGAGAGCGGGAGTGTTGCTCATTGCAGCCGCCATAGTTGTGGGTATGGTGGGCTGTGCCCTTGTCTACTACAACCTCGAGCTATCGAGCACCGTCGGGGGTTCGGTAACGACTCCCGGTGAAGGGGTCTTCGAATACCACCACTGCCAAGAGGTTATCCTGGTGGCGACGCCCGATGCCGGCTACCAGTTTGTGAACTGGACCGGTGATGTTCAAGAAGTCGTCGACGTTAACTCCGCCTCCACAATGATCCCCAGCATGCGAGGCAGTTACTCCATAACGGCCAACTTCGAGCCTCTGCCACCTGCTGAGGTCTCGCTCACTTTATCCAGCACGGCCGGCGGCTCGGTAACTGTGCCGGGTGAGGGCGTTTTCACTTATGACGC
>JAWOGR010000035.1:0-2912 GCA_046496625.1 Dehalococcoidia bacterium
TCAGCCACACAGACCTGCCCCGCATGCAGAGCGTAGCCTATTCCGACGCCCCCGCCATGATGATAGGAGACCCACGAAGCCCCGTTTACGGCATTCAGTGCGAAGTTCAGCAGCGGCCAGTCGGCTATGGCGTCAGAACCGTCTCTCATCCCTTCAGTCTCGCGGTTGGGAGAGGCTACCGAACCTGTGTCTAGATGGTCTCTGCCAATGACAACGGGCGCCTTCAATGATCCCCGACCGACAAGGTCGTTGATCACCCTTCCGAACTCCGCCCTGTCACCGTAGCCGAGCCAGCAGATCCTGGCCGGAAGTCCGACAAAGGGCACTCTCTCCTGCGCCTTCTCCACCCAGCGACGAAGTGCCACGTCCTCTGGGAAAGCGTCCAGCAACGCCCCGTCCAGTGTGATGATGTCCTGCGGATCTCCGGAGAGAGCGGCCCATCTGAAGGGACCCTTGCCTTCGCAGAAGAGAGGCCTGACATATGCAGGCACAAAACCGGGGTACAGGAACTGACCGTTCTCGTCTCTTGTTCGCAGCCCCCCTATCTCAGCTTGCCGGCGCAGGTTATTGCCGTAGTCGAAGCAGACAGCTCCCTGCTTCTGCATCTCCATGATTGCCTCTGTGTGCCTGACGATCGATTCATAGGCCCGCTTCTTGTAGTCTTCACGGCTTCCGGGCGGCTCGCCGGCAGGAACGTAACTCCAGATATCATGTGCAGGGGTCTGATCGGTAACTATGTCGGGGATGACACCCCGCCTGACCAACTCCGGATGCACCTCCGCAGCGTTGCCAACGAGTCCGACAGAGAGAGGGGTGCATTCCTTCCTTGCCTCCTCTATCCATGTCAGCGCTTCGTCAAGATCCCGGGTCATCCTGTCACAGTATCCTTCGCGGACCTTCTTCTCGATCCGCTCTGCCCTCACCTCAACGTCCAGGATTGCCGCCTCGTTCATGGTAGCAGCCAGCGGCTGCGCACCCGACATTCCACCCATCCCTGCTGTGAGTACGATCTTCCCTTTCAGAGAATCTGTGCCATACTCCTTCTGAGCCAGGGCGGCGAAGGTTTCGTAGGTGCCCTGCAGTATCCCCTGCGTACCTATATATATCCACGAACCCGCCGTCATCTGGCCATACATCGTCAGCCCCATCTCGTCGTATCTATCAAAGTTCTCCTGCGTAGCCCAGTAAGGCACTATATTGGAATTGGCGATGATCACCCGGGGAGCTTCCCTATGGGTCGGAGCTACATAGACGGCCTTGCCGGACTGAACACAGAGGGTCTCTTCGTCTCCCAGACTCTTCAGCGCCTCGACGATCCTGTGGTATTCCTGCCAGTTGCGAGCAGCCTTTCCCCGGCCGCCATAGACAATGAGGTTTTTCCAGTCGATGGCAACCTCCGGGTGAAGGTTGTTCCTCAACATGCGCAGCGCGCCTTCGGCATCCCAGTTTCGGCACTCCAATACGTTCCCTTTCCTGTTGTATATTGGCTGCATCTCACACCTCCATCGGCATCTGCTGCCGAAGTACCATGCTATCTCTTGGACCACGCCATGCGAAAGCCCTCGTCACTCAAGGTGAGCTTGAACCTGCCTCAATATCGCCCTTGATCTGCGGCCTGTAGAACGGAGCCTCTGGGCAGCCTCAAGTATCTCCTCTTTATACTGATCGTCCTCCACCGAAACAAGGTTAACCCGCACATTCAGCAAAGCACCCTCCACAGCGGACTCCGCCATCATTGCCGCTACACCCACGTCGGTGACGAGTCTGGGATTGCACTTATCGATCAACGCCTCTGCGAGCTTCAACACTTCGAAGGCGTACCTTGCCGTCTGCAGCGGAACCTCCGTCGCTGCCTTCAAGTCACCACCAGAAAACGCCTCAGCATCCTTTTCGATCAACCCCATGAGGACTCCGGCGAACCTACGCGACTTGTCGGCCGTATCTCTGTCAGTGGAGTATTCTGCCGCCATCGAGACAAGGCCTGCTGCCAGAGCCCCGGACAGTGCCGCAACCGATCCACCACCCGGAACAGGCTTTCGGGAAGCCAGTTCATCAACAAACTCCTTTATAGGTATCTCATGTAGCATCTCTAGTCCTCCTCAATCATATACTCGATGATCTTGGTGCGCGGGTCGAACTCCTTAAGAGAGCTGAGCCCCATGTTATCTATGGCCGAGGCGACCAACCGGCTCTCCGACTTCTCTCTCGGCGAGTAGAACCTTCCTGCCGCGAGTATAGCCTCCCTGGGCACCAGTCCCACTATCTTGGATCCGAACACCTCGCCGACACCAAGAGACAACCCCTTCACCATCTCAAAAACCTCGTGCGGAGGGGTTACCTTGTAGTTGGTGAGATTCGTAGATACCTGGTAGACCCCGTGATCATCGAGAGAGACGCCCAGTGCCTTGACCTCCCGGAATGCTCCGGGATGGCGTACCTTCTCGCCGTCCTCCGAAACCTCGGTCCATCCCGATTCCCTGATGCGGCCGGCGATAGTGTCGACGGCCTTCTTGCTCTCTGCTCTTACATTGATGTTATAGGCGATCAGAGGCTCTCTAGCACCGATCACCACCGCTCCAGCCCTGCTGTTGAAGACCGCGGGGCCGAAGTCAGGCCTCCAGACTGAGTCCCGCAGTTTCTCTTCCAGACCTTCATACTCGCCTGCTCTGATCCGTGCCAGGTTCTTCCGCTCAGGAGACCTGGCCGCTTCTGCGTATAGATACACAGGAAGAGCCAGTTTCTCCCCCACCTCTTCTGCAAGCTCCTCAGCCAGTGTTACACAATCGGCCATAGTAGCACTTTGAATGGACACAAGAGGACAGACATCGCACGCTCCAAGCCGTGGATGCTCGCCTTTGTGGCGTGACATATCTATAAGATCCACTGCCCGGGAGATGCCTCGAAACGCGGCC
>JAWOGR010000079.1:0-3617 GCA_046496625.1 Dehalococcoidia bacterium
GGGCACGATCGCGAATCGGGTCCGGGGTCAGCGACAGTGCTCCACCATAATTGCAGCACAGGCCACCACACAGGGAATACTATGCCGCATCTTGAGTGGCGATCTCTGCTGCAACTCGCGTGGCTGAGCATGGAACTACGCGCGGTCACAGGGTGAGGCACCGGAAGAACCCGAAGATGGAGCAACCAATCAGACAACCGGGAGAAGGCTTCCGGCATGTCTGGATCGCTCAAACAGCAGCCACCATACTCGGCACCGCTTTCTGGCTGATTCTGGCCATCGTACTGCACCCGGTAGCATACGGGCATATCGCATGGCTGGTATCCATAGCAACGCTCGTCTCCGCCCTGTGCGGTCTCGGCCTCGGCACGATGATCGCCACCTATTACCCGAGGGAGGAAAGCAAGGAATTGCTGAGCACATCGGTGCTGGTAACCCTGATCTCGGGTAGCGCAGGCGGAATCGGGACTGCTGCGTTGTTGACCAATTGGGTGGATTCCGCTCTTGCCGCCCTTGTCGGCCTCCTCGTGATTGCACTATCTTTGTTCTCCATTGCCTTCTACTCGGAGTTGGGGAATCGAGCGTACAAGCAGTATATGTGGTTGTGGATAGGCGCGCGAACACTGGCTCTGGTTCTTCCTCTAGCACTCTACTTTGTGTGGGGTTCAACCACGGCGCTGCTCGCCGGTCTCATAGCAGGCTACTTCTTGTTCGGAACGTGGGTTCTCAGACATCTGGCCAACGGTATCAGGTTCACTGAGCTAAGGAAGAAGACGGGCTTTTCCCTGAGGGCATGGGGGTCGAGCCTGGCAGGAGCATCGCTGTACTTCTTAGACAAGATTCTTATAGGGATTCTCTTCCCCCTGGGTGTTCTCGGGGTGTACCAGTTCGGCTTCAGAGTATTCCTGCTACTGGCCATCCTACCCAACGCCCTGTTCTTCTACCTCTTGCCGGAGAAGTCCGGTGGTGGCGAGGTAGGAAGACTGGAGAGAAGGGGAGTCATTCTGTCGCTGGGACTGGCGCTTTCCATGTTCTTCCTTGCGCCTGCTATCGCCTCTAATGTCTTTCCCGAGTTCCGTGAAGGCATCGACACCATAAGGATAATGAGCGTGGCCATAGTCCCGGCGACGCTGGCGAGGATCAGGTCCTCGGAGTTCTACTCAACTGAAAGGGCATCTATAGTTCTCGGCTCAAACCTCTTCGGTCTGGCGGTCGGAGTCTCCTGCATAGTCATCGCCTTTGCCCGCGGGCTTGGACTCACAGGGCTGGCAGCCAGTATGCTGGCCGGCCAACTCGGGCTACTGGCCGGCCTGATTGCACTGCCGCGACTGCTGAGATTCGGGCTTCCCGGACGATTGGGGATAGGTCTAATAGGGGTGCTAGTCGCAGCCGCACTGATGACGAGTTCCTTCAGCATCGTCTTCCCGCAGATAACCGTGAGAGACGGAAGGGTGATAGGAACCGGTGTGGCAATGGACACACAGGTGGTCATCCAAGTACTGGCCCACGATGAGGTGGAGATCAGACAGGCCAGGGAGGCGATCCGTGAGGCCTTCCGCGAGATCGACCGAATCGAGGAACTCATGAGTGCCACCGATCCTGCAAGTGAGATTTACCGCCTTAACAACAGCGGAACTCAATGGGTCGGGTTATCGGAGGAGGTGATCTATGTGCTCATGAAGGCCCAGGAGTACAGCGCTCTGACCGACGGCAGTTTCGATGTGACGGTGAAGCCCCTGGTGGATTTCTGGATGGAAGAGGTCAGGCTCTCAGGTAAGCTCCCAACTGCAGACAGGTTGTCCGGGTATCTGGATTTGGTGAACTACTCCGACCTGGTGATCGATGAGCAGGGAAGCAGGGCGCGATTCGCCAGGGAGGGAATGGAAGTGACCATGGGCGGCATAGCCAAGGGATACGCAGTCGACAGAGCCTGCGAAGTACTGATGAGCAGAGGCCTTGAGAACGCTCTGGTTGACATCGGCGGTGACATAAGGGCAATCGGCATGACTCCGTGGAGGATAGGCATCGCCGACCCGCGCACCACAGAGGGACTCCTCGGGGTCATCGACTTGGTGAACAGGTCCGTGGCGACCTCGGGGGACTACCAGAGGTATCTTCTGATAGGAGCTGAGCGGATTCATCACATTATCAGTCCCAAGACGGGTGACCCTGCGAGAGAATCCATCAGCGTGACCATCATCGCCGAGGACAGCTTGACAGCCGACGCTCTCAGTACAGGTGTCTTTGTCATGGGGCCGGAGAGAGGCAAGGTCTTGCTGGACACCATCGGAGTAGCCGGACTGATGATCGACGCCGAAGGAAGGATGACCTTGTCGGAATACTGGGACTATGACATCAGCGGCTAAACGCAGTGCTTGCGCATAGAGCCACGAATCATAGCTGTTGTCGTGGTAGTCACGCGAAAGCAACTGGAGGGCATGGATGATCCAGGCGACTGACTGTTCATTTTCTGTTCTCTCATATATAATTGGGAGTTGAATAGCCGTAGGTGAAGAGTGCACAGCTTTGAGAGGCTTTTCAGGTCACTGCGGGAACATGGTGTTAAGCGCGTCATGGCCATGTTTCTCATCGTGGTGCTCAGTGTTGTTATCGTAATATCAGCCCCAGGCCTTATCCTCCTTATTCGCGATGAACTGCTGGCAGACCCTAAGTGGGTCATAGATACAGCAAAGATACCGGTCATCCTTGACCTCGTGCTGTGGGTGCTCATCGCCATCGAGCTGATGGACTCGATCCGGATCTACATTGCCCGGCATGTTCTGCATCTGGAGACCGTGCTTTCGTTGGCCATGATAGCGCTTGCACGGAAGATCATCACCCTGAAGCTGGGTGCCTACGAGCCCCTCACAATCGTAGGCGTAGCAGCTCTCGTGATCGGCACCGCGCTGGCGTACTACTTCGTGCGCAGGAGCCATAAGGAATGCGGTATGCAGGGAATACACGGGTTCGATGACGAAGACTAGAGCAGTGCGATCGCCCGACATTGATGGCTGGTGTCGTCATGTTGTAGTTCATCACACTGAAGATCAACGATAACGGAAGAGGGTAGAGAATGAAAGCAATCGGCCAAGCGTATATGGAGTATCGAGAGGCCTGCAAGGAACTCGACGACAAGGCAGGCGAGTACTGGAACATCACGTGGGCAGCGTCGGGCCTGCCTGTTGTCCTGCCCAAGAACGAGCTGTCCATCGGCGCTCGCAAGGAGATGTTCAGGCTGGCCAGAGCGGTCGAGAGAAAGCTGCAGCTGTTGATGCTTGAGCTCAGTCGTGGATAGCGGAAGCTCCGCCATGTATCTCTCGTCCTCAATCATCCTGCATAAGTAACCTTTTCGCCACCGAGTACCGTCCATCACAGCGGGCCTCTGCCTGTTAACCGGATTCGGATCTCGCTGTTAGTTTTCTGATGGATGAGCGACACCTCACTCCGGAAGAGTCTTCTCAAACCGACATAGCTGTGTTATATTGAGCGTCGAGTCGTCCCCGAACCGATGGAACACAGAGGCAACGCAACGAGCTCCCGGAATGCCAGCGATCACGGCAGGGACTTCATGTCTTTCGTCGTCTTCTTCGTGTTCTGGCTGCTCATCACGGCCTCCC
>JAWOGR010000142.1:0-4114 GCA_046496625.1 Dehalococcoidia bacterium
CCCCACTCTCAGTTCGGACATTATTATAGAAAACTTGATATAGTTTGTCAAGTCTTCTTACAATAGTTGACAAATTCTTTCGAGCCTCCTATAATAGGGCGGAGTGGAGAAGATGGCAAAACAGGATTACTACAAGACACTGGGCGTAGATAGAAAGGCTTCGGACAAGGACATCAAGCAGGCCTATCGCAGACTGGCGCGCAAGCACCACCCCGACCTCAACCCTGACGATAAGCAGGCCGAGTCCAGGTTCAAGGAGATAAACGCTGCTTACCAGGTCCTGTCAGATCCGGAGAAGCGCAAGAAGTACGACCAGTACGGAGATCAGTGGGAACACGCCGACCAGTTCGCCAGGGCAGGAGGCCAGGAGGGGGTGCGGTGGGATTCCGGCAGGGGCGGAACAGCTTTCGAATACGGCGACATCGGCGATTTTGGTGACATTCTCTCGAATCTGTTCGGCGGTTCCGCGGCCGGCCGCGGTATGAGACGCGGGCCGCAGCGCGGCCAGGATGTCGAGTCGACCATAGAAGTAACCCTGGAGGAGGCCTATCACGGCTCCACACGGCTGATACAGCTTCAGACCGGGGAGATTTGCTCTTCCTGCGGCGGCACCGGCAGGGTGGGCAATCGGACCTGTACAGCCTGCAGCGGAGCAGGCAGCAGAACAAGCCCCAGGCGCCTGGAGGTGAAGATCCCTGTCGGGGTCAAAGACGGCTCCAGGATACGCATAGCGGGAGAGGGCGGGTCCGGTCATGCCGGCGGCGGCAGAGGCGACCTCTATCTGATGGTCAAGCTCGTGCCGCACAGGCTCTTCGAGCGCAAAGGAGACGATCTCTATGCCGATGCTCCGGTACCCCTGGCCACCGCGATGCTGGGCGGAGAGATCATGTTACCCACGCTGAACGGCAACCTGTCTCTCAAGATACCGGCCGAGACCCAGAACGGCAAGGTCTTCCGGCTGGCCGGGAAGGGAATGCCGGGGCTGGGCGGCAAGAAGTACGGCAGTTTGTTTGCCAGGGCAAAGGTGGTTCTGCCCACCGATCTGACCGAGGAGGAGAGGAAGCTGTTCGAGAAGTTGCGGTCCCTGCGACCGGCATAGAGCGAGGTGTCATTATGACGGACCGGGAATCGAGACCGAGATATGTAATCAGCGTGGCCGCGAGCATAATAGGCATTGAGGCTCACACGCTGCGATACTATGAGAGGCTGGGACTGGTGCAGCCGGGGCGTTCAAGCGGCAACATACGCCTATACTCGGAGGAGGACATCGATCGCCTGCGCTATATCAAGGCACTGATGAGCGATTGCGGCGTCAACCTGGCCGGGGTAGAGGTGGCGCTGAGGCTGATGCAGAGGATGAGAGAGATGCAGGACCAGATGGAGGAGATGGAGAGGAGACTCATGGAGATCGCCGAGGATGCGATGGAGGATGACGCCAAAGACAGTGTGGAGGACGCAGAATGGAAGGAGGTGTAAGAAGATGAAACAGGAGAGGTTCACCGAGCAGGCACAGGAGGTCCTGGCGGCCTCGCAGGAACTGGTTCGGCGCTATCAGCACAACCAGTGGGACGTCGAGCATGTTCTGATGACCTTGCTCGAGCAGGAGAAAGGCATTACCCGGGAGATATTCCGGGAGCTAAAGGCGGATGTCGAGGCAGTCAAGCGAAAGGTGGGGGCCACCCTGGAGGCCTTTCCCAGAATAGCCTACGAGGCAGGGCAGATATACGCCACCCCGCGTACGGCGGCCCTGCTGGAGAGCGCCAACCGCGAAGCCGACAGGCTCAAGGACGAGTTCGTCAGCACCGAGCACCTGCTGATAGCCATAGCCGCCGAGACGCGAGGCGAGGCGGCAACGATCCTGGGAGAATCAGGTGTCACCCAGGAGAAGATCTACCAGGCCCTGCAAAAGATACGCGGCGGTCACCGTGTGACCGACCGTAAGGCCGAGAGCAAGTATCGCTCCCTGGAGAAGTACGGACACGACCTCACCGAGATGGCACACCAGGGAAAGCTCGACCCGGTCATCGGCCGGGAAGAGGAGATCAAGCGGGTGGCACAGATACTCTCGCGAAGAACCAAGAACAACCCGGTGATCATCGGCGATGCAGGAGTGGGCAAGACGGCCATTGCCGAGGGGTTGGCCCAGAAGATCGCCGCAGAGGATGTCCCGGATTCTCTGAAAGGCAAGAAGGTGGTGGCGCTGGACATGGGAGCGCTGGTAGCGGGCAGCAAGTTCCGGGGCGAATTCGAGGAGAGGCTGAAGGCGGTCCTGGACGAGGTTCGGCAGGCGTCCGGCGAGGTCATCATGTTCATCGACGAGCTTCACACCGTGGTCGGCGCCGGGGCTGCCGAGGGGGCCATCGACGCGAGCAACATGCTGAAGCCGTCGCTGGCACGTGGCGAAATGCAGTGCATCGGAGCCACTACCCTCGATGAGTACCGCAAGCACATAGAGAAGGACAAGGCGCTGGAAAGACGTTTCCAGCCTGTATTCCTGGAGGAGCCAAGTGTGGAAACGACCATAGAGATGCTCCGGGGGCTACGTGCCAGATATGAGGCCCACCACAAGATAGCCATCGAGGACTCGGCCCTTGTAGCGGCAGCCAAGCTCAGCCAGAGGTATATTTCGGACAGGTTCCTGCCCGACAAGGCCATTGACCTGATCGACGAGGCGGCAAGCAAGCTGCGCATCGAGATGGAGAGTGCTCCGCCGGAGGTCAAGGATCTGGACCGGCAGATGAAGGGTCTGGCCGACCAGGAGAAGGCTGCCTCAGAACGACAGGACTACCAGAAAGCCGCGGAACTGAAGGCGGAGAGAATGCGTCTGCAGCAGCAGTACGACCGGGCGAAGTCGGAGTGGCAGAAGGACAAGAAACTCGACAGCGTGGTGGATGAGGATGACATCGCCGCACTGGTCGCCCAGTGGACGGGCATACCCGTCTCCCGGATGATGGAGACGGAGACGGACAAGCTGGTTCACATGGAGGAGAGGATTCACCAGCGGATAGTCAACCAGGAGGAGGCGGTGACCGCTGTCTCCGAGGCGATCAAGCGAAGCAGGGCCGGGCTCAAGGACCCCAAGCGACCCATCGGCAGCTTCATCTTCCTCGGACCGACCGGGGTGGGCAAGACCGAGCTGGCCCGCGCCCTGGCCGAGTTCCTGTTCGACGACGAAGAGACCATGGTAAGGCTGGACATGTCTGAGTACATGGAGAAGCACACCGTGTCCCGCCTCATCGGGGCTCCGCCGGGATACATTGGATACGAGGAAGGGGGACAGTTGACCGAGGCGGTGCGCCGCCGCCCCTACCGGGTGGTCCTTTTTGACGAGGTGGAGAAAGCTCATCCCGACGTCTTCAATATACTGTTACAGTTGCTGGAGGACGGCAGGCTGACCGACGGACACGGCAGGACCGTGGACTTCAGGAACACTGTGATCATCATGACCAGTAACCTCGGTACAGAGGAGTTCCACCGCGAAGGCATAGGCCTTCTTCGCAAAGAGGGAAACGGTGAAGAGAAGATGCGGGCTGCTATTGAGACGGCACTGAAGCGGACCTTCCGCCCGGAACTGCTGAACAGAATCGACGACGTCATCATATTCCGCCCTCTGACCCAGGAGCACCTGAAGAGCATCGTCGACCTGCTTATGCGCGAGGTGGAGCGAAGGCTGTCCGAACGCGAGATCAAGCTCGACATCGGCGACGAGGCCAAGGCCTGGCTGGCAGAAAAGGGCTATGATCCTGTATACGGAGCCCGTCCGCTCCGCCGGGCCATCCAGAGGCACGTCGAGAACCCCGTTTCGACGAAGATACTGCAGGGAGAGTTCAAGGAAGGGGACACGATAGCGATAACCGTGCAGGATGATGCCTTGAGCTTCGCTGCCGGGAAGTCCAGCAGGAAGAAAGCCCGGTAATGTAACAGCACTCCTGGGCGGCGCACGCAACCGCGATGGATACCGGCTCCGTACGCATCTGCTTTGACGCATGTTGGTAAAGCTGATAAGCTAACCTCTCGCTCACCGAAGAAAGGAAACCCGCTATGCCCGCCGATGTAAGTATGGACAGGATCGTGTCGCTGTGTAAGCGCAGGGGATTCGTCTTCCCCAGCAGCG
>JAWOGR010000158.1:0-3684 GCA_046496625.1 Dehalococcoidia bacterium
TCGCCCAGCCCGGCCAGGCCGTAGAACGTGTCGGCGCTCGCCCCGAGCGCCGACCCCAGCGACACCGCCTCCCTCCACCCCCAGGCCATGAATGCCCCCTTCGCATTGTCGCCCAGGTCGAGTCCGTCTATCATGCCCGCTCCCAGGGCTATGATGTTCTTCAAGGATCCTCCCAGCTCGACTCCGACCACATCGCCGCTCGTCGACAACAGGAAGTGTGGAGATTCCATGACTTGCCGCGCTGTTTCGGCCACGGCTTCCTCCTGTGCCGCGATCATAGAGGCGGCGGGCAGGCCCCGGCTGATCTCTCTTGCCAGATTGGGGCCGGAGAGTACGCAGATTCGCCGCCGCAGGGGCGGGGCAATCTCATCGGCCAGCACCTGTGACATCCTCCAGCCGGTGTCCACCTCAAGTCCCTTGACCGCGCTCATGAAGAGCATGGAGCCGGTCAGGTACTCGGAGGCTTGCTTGACGTTCTCTCTGAGTTTCTGAGAGGGAACGGCCCAGATCACCATGTCTGCCCCCCTCAGGGCTTCTTCGATATCGCAGGTTGAGGTATATGGATGGCTGCCCTGGTTGAGTTCCTCGGCCTCCGCCTCACTGCGCGCCCACAGCCGCACCTCTGTGCCTTTCTCGCTTAAGAGGGCGCTCAGAGCGTTGCCCCAGGAGGTATTGCCTATGATGGTGACGATAGGCATGCTCTTCGTCGCGATTTCAGTATAGCCGGCGCTCGGTCCCCTGTCGCAGGCGCCTTATGTTGTCCGCGTGCTGGACAACGATCATGGCAACGACCGCCGAGCAGTATGCCAGATAGATGGGAGGGAAGTTGTATACGATAGTCAAAGGAATCATCACGACCAGGGCGGCCGAGGCTCCCAGCATGGAGCCCAGTGACATGTGCCGGCTGCGCAGTGCTGTGATGGCCAGGACCTGGGCGCCGAATATGCCCACAGGCGGGTAGATGGCAAACAGCGTGCCGAAATAGGCGGTAACCCCCCTGCCCCCTTTGAACTTAGCGAACACCGGCCAGTTATGTCCTGCCACTGCCGCCATGCCGCCCGAAACCTGGGCTATGTGGATCCAGTGAACGGACATGCTGCCGATGGTGACGGTACCGCTGCCCCTGATGATGACTGTGGCCACCAGCACCGCTACGGCAGCCTTGGCCACATCGAGGCCTATGGTGAGCATCCCCAGCTTCGTCCCCGCCGCCCTCATCACATTGGTAGCTCCCGTCTTACCGCTTCCGTGTTGCCTGATGTCGACGCCGGTCTTCAGCTTGCTGATTATCAGGCCGAAGGGGATAGAACCGAGGAGATAACCGATGACTACTACGGCGATGAACTGGGGTATCATTACGCTCTCACCTGTGTCTTGTCATCCATTTTACGCTTTGCCTTTGTGAAAAGCAACCTCAGGGGCACACCGCTAAACCCTAAGTCCTCCCGCAGCCTGTTCTCCAGGTAGCGGTGATAGGAGAAGTGAATCAGGCCGGGATCGTTAACCTCAAAGACGAACGTAGCCGCGTGCGCTTCATCCTGATATGCCCGGAGGATGCGCAGCCGCCGGGATCCGCTGCGTGGTGGGGGATGGGTTGCCGTCGCCTCCTTCACCAGTGCGCTGACTTCTGATTGGGGCACTCTCTTCTGCCTCTCCTGCCATATTTCCCAGGCCTGCGGCAGTATCTTGCTCACTCCCTGCCTCATCTGCGCAGAAATATAGACGATAGGGGTGTACGGGGCAAATCTAAACCGGCGTTCCGCCTTCTGCTTGAACTCCCGTCTGTGTTCCTCAGGAACGAGGTCCCACTTGTTGACCGCCAGCATCATGCCCTTCCCCGCCTCGATGACGTAGCCCGCGATGTGCATGTCCTGGGCGGTGATGAACTCGCCGGCATCGACCAACAGGAGGGCGACATCGCAGCGGTTGATGGCCTGCAGTGCGCGCAGCAGGCTGTAGTAGTCGATCCCGGCCTCTACTCTGCCCCGCCGCTTGATGCCGGCTGTGTCGATGAGGACGATCTCCCTGCTGTGCCAGCGGATCACCGCGTCCAGCGAGTCGCGGGTGGTTCCCGGCGAATCATCGACTATTGCCCTCTCGTCCCCCAGCAGTGCGTTGAGTAGAGTCGACTTGCCGACATTGGGCCGACCGACTATGGCCAGCCTGGTCTGTTCCGGCCTTATGGTGATCTCGGGTTGTTCCGGCAGTGCGGCGAGCAGCGTATCCATTAGCGGTCGTATCCCTCGATTGTGGTAGGCGCTGATGGCCACGGGCTCTGCCATGCCCAGGCGGTAGAAGTCGGGCACCTGCTCTGCCTGCCGGGGCGAATCGACCTTGTTCACGACCAGCATAGTGGGCCTGTCGGCCTGGCGAAGCCAGTCGGCGATCTCCTCGTCGGCGGCGATCGGCCCCTCCCGTCCGTCCACCAGGAAGATGATGGCATCGGCCCGGGCGATGGCCGCCTCGACCTGGTACCTCACCTTCTGCTCCAGCGAGGATTGGGGATTCGCCTGCCAGCCGCCTGTATCCACCACCGTTAGGTCGCGTCCCTCCCAGGAAACGGCTGCGAAGATACGGTCCCTGGTCGTTCCCGGAAGGTCGGCAACAACGGCTATCCTCCGTCCCGCCAGGCGGTTTAGGAGGGTCGACTTGCCCACGTTGGGGCGCCCGACAATGGCTACAACAGGCACGGTCATCGGTCTTACTTCGTCCGGTCAGGCGCAAGCAGTGTGGCCAGCAACGCCTTCTGAGCGTGGAGCCTGTTCTCCGCCTCGTCGAAGACCACCGATCGCGGGTCGTCCACCAGCCCCGGTGAGATCTCCTCTCCCGGATGGGCAGGCAGGGGGTGCATGAACAGCACGTCTTTTCCGGCCGCGTCGAGCATCATGCCATCCACCTGGAACCCTGAGAAGGCCTTGCGGCGCTTCTCCGCTTCCTTCTCCTGTCCCATGCTGGTCCAGACGTCGGTGTAGACCACATCGGCACCCTTGACCGCCTCGTAGGGATCGGTGGTTGTGCGAACCCGGCTGCCGCTGGCGGAGGCGAATGCTCTGCCCCGGTCCAGCATCTCCCCGTCAAGCTGGTAGCCCTGAGGCGTGGCGATGGAGAAATGGATGCCCACCAGGCAGGCTGCGAGAAGCAGGCTGTTGGCCACGTTGTTGCCGTCGCCGACATATGCCAGTGTCAGGCCGGAGAGTCTTCCCCTCTTCTCGCGGATGGTGAGCAGGTCGGCCAGCGATTGGCAGGGGTGCTCCAGGTCGGAGAGTGCGTTGATTACCGGGACGGGCGAATATTCGGCCAGGACTCGCAGGGTGTCGTGCGAAAACGTGCGTGCGGTTATCCCGTCCACGTAGCGGCTCAGCACCCGGGCCACGTCGGCCACCGGCTCCCGCTTGCCCAGGCCCACCTCTTCGGGGGACATATATATGCTGTGTCCGCCCAGTTGGTGCATGGCCATCTGAAAACTGACCTTGGTGCGCAGCGAAGGCTTCTCGAAGAGCAGCGCCAGGGTCTTTCCTGTCAGGACAGGGGGTGTGCCCTCCTGCTTCATGCGCAGGGCCTGCTCTATGAGCCCTTCGGCCTCCCTTCTGTCAAGGTCTGATATGGATAGTAGATCCTTCTTCATCTTCCTCCTCGCCTGATACTACCCGAGGGCATGACCTTTGTCAACGCAGGATCCGGCAG
>JAWOGR010000161.1:0-3599 GCA_046496625.1 Dehalococcoidia bacterium
GTCCTGACTGCCGCTCAGGATCTCCTCCGAGACCCACGCCGGTGCCGCCCATCCCTTCAGCTGCAAGTACTGTGTCTAATGGGAGTTTCCCGCAGACTGTGTGGACCCGGCCGCCGAAGGCCAGCATGAGTCGCTGCCGAAGAAGCTCAGCTGGCTACAGAGAACGCTCAAGGGCTTCGGAAACTGCGGAAAACTCCTGTATGTGGATGGAAGAGGAATAGGCTATGCCCAGTATGCGCCGCCGGGGTACCTGCCCAATGCGGCCCGGTATCCTGCCGGACCGACCGGTGATGATGCTGTTCTCATCTCCTGTCTGTTCGTTGCACACCAGGAGTTCAGGGGATCAGGTCTGGGGAGCCAACTCCTGGCTAGCATTATCGATGAACTGAGGACGAGGGGGGCAGAGGCCATAGAGACATTCGGCAGAAAGGGCAGCCCTGAGAATCCGTCAGGACCCGCCGAGCTCTATCTTAGGAACGGATTCAGAACACACAGAGATGACAGGGAGTTTCCTCTCTTGAGGCTGCAGCTATGATGATGCGTGGGCCTTCAACACCAACCTGGCGCACGTGCCCGGTGAACCCGCGGCGGTTTCTGGCTGCCGCTCATTGTACCCCGACGGTCACTGAGGCGCACATGATGAGACTATGCCGGTTATAGAGATTCGCGATATGCAGAAAGACGACGAGTACTTCGTCGGCACCTGCACACATGTTGATGAGTCGGAGGAGATGGATGCCTGCGCCGACAGGCGGCTATCGTGGCTACGAAGGATGCACAAGGACGGGTTGCGAGTTAAGGTGGCCACCCTCGACGGTGTACGCACGGGGTTCTTGTACGCTGTCCCGATAGAACTCTCTCCGTGGGGTCCTCTCGGCCATGACTTGATGGTGATCCCCTGTCTGTGTGTAATGAACAAAGGTCACGGAGTGGCGAAGGCCCTGATAGTCGCTGCCGAGGAAGAGGCCAGGCGCCAGGGTCTGAAGGGTATCGTCACTATAGGGTATCGCCATGACTTCTGGTTCATGCCGGCCGGCTTCTTTGAGGCTAACGGTTTCGTAGAATGTGACCGGGCCGATTGGAGATCATCTGAGGCCCTGAGCGCGGCCGTCCTGCTATGGAGGACCCTTGATAGAGGCATCAAAGCCCCGACCCTTCTCAGGCCAGACTACAGGTTCAGGCCAATGCCGGGAAGAGTGGTGATCGACCTGTTCTGGAACACCTTCTGTCAAACAAGTGACATGGAGGCACAGCGAGTGAGGGAGGTGGCTACCGAATTCGGAGATTCGGTTGCGCTCCGCGAATACTGCGCTGACGATCGAGCGGTTCTTCTGCATCATCAGATCTCGCGTGGAATCTTCGTCAACGGTCGCGAGATAGGCTGGGGTTACGAGGCACCCAGGGATGGGATAAGAGAGGCCATTACCCGGGCCTTCGACCGATAGTCTGGAGAGAGTACCGTGCCAACCGAACACCCGGTTATGCTATCATAAGTAGAAGGTTAGAGGTGCGACATGCACTGGCTGGATATCGTCATAATAGTTGTTGCAGCACTGGTGGGTCTCTCCGGCTTGCGGAACGGAATCATCAGGATGGCTTTCGGCCTGGCCGGGTTGATAGGAGGCATAGTTCTTGCGGGGCGCCACTATGGAGGTCTCGCGGCACTCCTCTCGCCGGACGATGCTCTCTGGGCCAAGATACTGGCCTACATCATCCTTCTGGTAGCTACCATTGTCGTAGCCGGCGTGATAGGCTGGTTTGTAGCCAAGCTCGTTCACCTGGCGATGCTCGGGTGGTTGGACAGGCTTCTTGGTCTCGCAATCGGCGTCTTCATGGGATGTATGCTGTGTGCCGCGGTGCTCGCTATTGTCAGCATGTACAGCACGAGTGCCCAAGCGACGATAGGTCAGTCAGCAATAGCCAGCTTCCTGTTGGGCGGTTTCCCCCTGTTGTTGACGCTGCTGCCGGACGAATTCGATTTCATCCGCAGCTTCCCCTCTCCGCACGATGCGAATCTGAACGGATAGGATCAGGTCCTACTGGTCCAGGACCCCATCGAGCGCCTTTTTAAGCTCCTGCTTGGGTTTGAAGCCAGTGATCTGTTGGACTGGCTGACCGCCCTTGAATATCAGCAAGGTAGGAATGGATGTAATGCCGTACTTGGCAGCCAGCGGACCATTGGCATCGACATCCACCTTGGCGAAATCCATCTTCCCCACGTATTCCTTTGCCAGTTCCTCCAGTACCGGAGCGGTGGCAAGGCAAGGAGCACACCACTTGGCCCAGAAATCGACCATGATCGGCGACTCCGATTTCAGAACTGTGCTTTCGAAGCTCTCTTCACCAACTATCGACTGTATCATGCAGTTCACCTCCTAGTTCATAGCGAGATATCCAGCGAGAAGAAATCAATGGCGTTCATCTTCGTCTGTTCGGCGACGGTAGCTTCATCAATCCCCTTAAGTTGCGACACGGCCCTCAGGCTTCTAACGACGTCAGCGGGCCTTGACTGATACCGCGCCTCTCTTCCGTAGCTAACAGGGCAGTCCGTCTCCAGCATCAGTCTGTCCAGAGGTGCCTCAATCACTGCTCTTCTGTGTTCTTCATGATACTCGGCAGCAGGCGTTGCAGAGATGAAGTAGCCAGCGTCAATTATATCCCTAAGGACACCTGAAAAGCCAGTGAACCAGTGAAAGACGGCCCTCTCTGTCCCGACATCCCGAACTATCTGCAGAGCATCCTTCCAGGCATATCTGCTGTGTATTATCGCCGGCTTGCCGTTCTCGCGGGCTATCTCAAGAAGTCGAACAAGAACCTCCTTCTGCAGTTCCTTTGGTGCCACCTTCAGTACCCTCTTGTCGTAGTCCAGTCCTATCTCACCCACACCAACAGCTGAAGCCACGCTTCGGGCGATGAATCGCAGGGCGTCATCTATCTCCGAAGAACCCAGGTTGGCCAACCCCCACGGGTGCAGGCCCAAAGCAGGAAAGACGAAACCAGGATGAGTTTCCGATAGCTTCAGTGTCCTAACATTAGATTCGTGGCCGGCCCCCACGGCTACAATAGCAAGGACGCCCATCTCCCGGTCTTCCGCGATCATCGATTCAGGATTATCGAGTTCGTCGATATGGGCGTGTGTGTCGATGAGCCTCATCACTGGCTTTCGCTCTCCCACAGAACCAACATTTAGCGACTGAACACCTGCTCCATCGGACTGCAGACGCATCAGCCGAATGCTCAGAAATGCCCGTTCATCCCGGCTTTGTCCCCACCGGTCACAGCTACCTGCCTCACGATGCCTACACGGAAGGTCTATTCTACCTGTTGGTGCTTCCACTGGCAACCGGGCGATGCGCCTTGCCGCCGTTGACAACCCGGTCACCCGGTGCTATATTTGATGAGTGGTATGCACGCCGGTGAGGTGCAACGATGAACTACGGACGTGAGCTACTGAAGGGAAACACCGATTCTCTTCTTCTCTGCCTGATCAGCCGTGAACCAACCTATGGGTATCAGATAGTCAAGGAACTCGAGCAGAGGAGTAACGGGTACTTCCGGTTCAAAGAGGGCACCCTCTATCCTGCTCTTCATAGATTGGA
>JAWOGR010000164.1:0-3025 GCA_046496625.1 Dehalococcoidia bacterium
GGCCTGACGTGCAGGGTGGGAAGAGCTGTGTTCGGCACCATGAGGATGATCCAGGACCTTATCGAGTCGGGCAAGAGCGTACTGCTCCTGGGGCGGCCAGGCATAGGCAAGACGACCATGCTGCGGGAGGTGGCCCGGGTGTTAGCCGACGATCTCAAGAAGCGCGTGATCGTTATCGATACGTCCAATGAAATAGCCGGGGACGGCGATATTCCTCATCCCGCCATAGGACACGCCCGGAGAATGCAGGTAGCCACCCCGCTCGAACAACATGCCGTTATGATCGAGGCCGTGGAAAACCACATGCCGGAGGTGATCATCATCGATGAGATAGGCACCGAACTCGAGGCCCTGGCAGCTCGAACGATCGCTGAGCGCGGTGTGCAACTGGTAGGGACGGCGCACGGCAATGCTCTCGAGAATCTGATTATGAACCCCACACTGTCAGACCTTATCGGTGGCATCCAGACGGTTACCCTGAGCGACGAAGAAGCCAGGCGACGCCGAACACAGAAGTCCGTCCTGGAACGAAAGGCTCCCCCCACATTCGACATGGTGGTGGAGATAGTTGATCGCTACAAAGTGACTGTGCATCCCGATGTCATCGAGGCTGTTGACGCCCTCTTACACCGGCGACCCGCCAGAGCTGAGATTCGATGGATGGATGAGGATGGAGAGATAAGAACAGAAATGATCACACCATCCTTCGGCATGGAGAGCAGGGAGGAGAAACCGCACACGAAACCGCTGCGCTTCTACCTCTTCGGTGCCAACCGGTCTCGATTGGAGCAGTTGGCCAGAGAGCAGGGAAAGGCCCTGAAGGTGGCCAATGATCTCAGGCACACTGACCTTCTTCTCACTACTCGGAGCTACTACCGTCGCAAGCCACAGAAGATACGCGATGCCGAAGCGCTGGGCATTCCCATATACGTCCTCAAGAGCAACAACGTAGTTCAGATGAGGCAGTGCCTGGATTCGCTTTATTCTGGAGAAACAAAGGACACATATGTCCATCACCTGCAACGTCTGCTGGCCGGACGCGGTGGAACCGTCGCCAACAACAGGTGGGGGCAGCACGGTGAAGTCGGGGAGTCGAGGTAATCTGTTGGGGCTGTTCATCACCTTCGAGGGCGGTGAGGGTAGTGGTAAGAGCACTCAAGCCAGGCTCCTGCACAAGAGACTGGAGCGGAATCACGTCCAGGCAGTACTGACCAGAGAACCCGGAGGCACGTCTCTGGGCGACGAGATCAGGAGACTGCTCAAGAAGAAACGGGATTCCGCTGTTGCGCCCGAGGCCGAGTTGTTCCTCTTCGCCGCTTCGCGTGCGCAGTTGGTTGCTGACCTTATCCGCCCCGCCCTGGATAGGAACGCAGTGGTTATATGCGATCGCTTCACATACTCTACGGTTGTCTACCAGGGCTTCGGGAGAGGGCTCGACCTCCCCGCTGTGAACACGGTCAACAAAATGGCAACAGGAGGTATAGAGCCGGACCTGGTCATTCTTCTGGATATGCCGCCGGAACAGGGATTGGGTCGGAAGTCGAGTTCAGACGACCGATTTGAGTCAGAGAGCCTATCGTTCCATCGCAGGATCCGTGATGGCTATCTGGAGATGGCGGCGGCCGTGCCCGATCGCTGGTTGCTGGTGGACGCTTCTTTGACCCGGTCACAGATCGCCACCATCGTCTGGGACAGGGTGAGCGGTCTATTGCGTCTACCCGGGTGAAATGCGTGAGACGTATGTCACAGGCGCCACATCTTGATCTGGAGACCGAACTCAGATCTAAGGGCTATGAGCTCATAGCCGGAGTGGACGAGGTCGGGCGGGGAGCACTCGCGGGCCCGGTGTTAGCGGCGGCGGTCATAGTGCCTATTGCGCCCGGTCGTCCCTGGTACGCACTGGTCCGGGACAGCAAACAGTTAAGTGCGAGACAACGGGATTCTCTCTCTGACCTGATCAACGGCGAGGCGGTGGCCATTGGACTCGGCATCGTCTCTAACGAGGTCATCGACTCGGTTAACATCCTCCAGGCAACCAGACTGGCCATGATTCAGGCAGTTGAACAACTGCCGAGACGACCCGACTTCCTCCTGATCGACAGACTCGGCCTCTCTCAATGCCCCATTCCTCAGAAAGGGATAACCGGGGGAGACAGGTGTTGCCTCTCGATTGCCTGTGCCTCCATTGTAGCCAAGACCGCAAGGGATCGCCTGATGGAGCAGATGGACGTGGACTATCCCGGCTACGGATTCGCCCGGCATAAGGGGTACGGGACGGCGATGCACCTTGCCTCTCTGCGAGAACTCGGACCGTCGCCGGTGCACCGGAAGTACTTCGCACCCGTCATGCGCGTACTCAAAGGCCGGTCCCATCGAGCACCATCATACGTTGGTCCCGGGTTCCTGCCGGGCTGCCAACCTGAGGGGAAAGCGCAACAGGCCGGCTTCATCAACGACCGATGTCCCCATTAGTTAAGAAATGGACCGTCAAGAAGTCGGCAAGCTGGGAGAGCAGATAGCTCACAGATACCTGAAGAAGCGCGGCTATCGCATTCGCGAGAAGGGTTTCCGATGCCGTCACGGAGAGATTGACATAATCGCTCAGAAGAAGGACTGCATTGTCTTTGTCGAGGTTCGCGCAAGGACGGGGCTCGACTTCGGTACTCCCGAGGAATCGCTGACAAGGGCCAAGAAGAGAAGGCTCATCGCATCGGCCCTCACATACACCAGCACTCATCAGGATCTTCCGGCTCAGTGGCGCATCGATGTCGTAGCTATCGAACTCGATGATCAGGGCAAAACCACGCGCATCGAGCTTATCGAGAACGCGGTCGAGCAGGACAGTCTATTCTAATCGAATAATGAGCCTGAAGGAAAGGGTTCAGGCAACCCGTTGGGCAGGTCTTATGATCTGCTCAACAGGTTGCCTGAACCCCTTCCTTCAGGCTCATTATTCGATTAGAATAGACTAGCTCGAACGTACGAGGACGTATGATCAGTACAAAGGAGTTCTGTGGCCGAAGAC
>JAWOGR010000013.1:0-2936 GCA_046496625.1 Dehalococcoidia bacterium
AAGACCGTCTTCGTCCAACGATTCTTCCCGAACCAGGAAGGGGCGGGAGATGAGTTTCCTGACCCGGGCTCCGCATTCAGGGCAGGCCTTGAGCGGCCCTTCATTCATCCGCTGCCTGACCTCAAACCTGTCTCTGCATAGCTTGCAGCAGGCTTCGCCTGCTGCCCTGTACTCATAGATCGGCACAGCACCCTCGCTTCACGATTATCACCTGCGTATATGCGACCATGCTATTTCCCACAACAATGCTTGTGCTTCTTCCCCGATCCGCAGGGGCAGGGATCATTGCGCCCGACCTTCCTGCCGACCGGCACCACTTCCCTCTTCTGCGCAGGTTGCTGCGCAACACCGACCCGGTAGATGGTCTGTGGAACATCGTGCTGAATTCCGGCCAGTAGGCCGTCGAAAAGGGCCTGCCCTTCTCTTTTGTAGACTATGAGAGGCTGTTCCTGTCCAATCGCCCGCAACCCTATCCCCTGACGCAGTTCCTCCATGGCAGTCAGGTGTTCCATCCACAACCTGTCGATCACCCGCAACATAACCAGTCGCTCTGCAACCCGCATGTTCTCAGCACCTATCTCCCTCTCCTTTTCCTCATAGAGCTGCACGGCGTAATCGCTGAGCTTCTCAGAGATCTGGTCGGCATCCAGTTCTCCAAGGGGACCACTCCTGAACTGCGGCGCCAGGGGAACGATGGCAGATACATCCTCAAGCAGGGCGGACAGATCCGGCCCCTCTTCCTCCAGGACCGTGTCGGCCTTGCCCATATGCCCTGTAACCAGGCTCCTGATCTCCTCGTTGATCATGGACAGAGTGTTTACCCTCAGGTCGGCACCACTCAGTATCTTCTTCCTCTCGGCGTAGATTACCTCACGGTGCTTGTTGATGACATCATCGTATTCCACAAGGTGCTTACGTATGCTGAAGTTGTGCCCCTCTGTCTGGACCTGGGCGTTGGCCATAGCCTTGCTGACTATTGGATGCTCTATAGGCGTGTTCTCGTCCATGCCCGCCCACTGCATCAGCCCGCTGACGCGGTCGCCACCGAAGCGGCGCACGATCTCGTCTTCCAGCGAAGCATAGAAACGCGAACTCCCCGGGTCTCCCTGCCTTCCTGCCCGCCCCCGCAACTGGTTATCGATACGTCTTGCCTCGTGGTGCTCGGTGCCTATTATGTGAAGCCCCCCCAGTTCAACCACCCTGTCATGCTCCTCCCTCCATTCTGTTTCATCACGCCTCTGGCCGACTTTCTCAGGATTTCCACCGAGGATGATATCCACTCCTCGCCCCGCCATCTGAGTGGCCACCGTTACCGAGCCCGGACGTCCGGCGTCGGCAACTATCTCCGCCTCCTTCTCGTGATGCTTGGCGTTCAATACCTGCGCCACTATGCCGGTTCTCCTGAGGATGTCAGCCAGTTGATCTGACTGCTCAATCGAGGTGGTGCCAACGAGAACGGGCCGGCCCTGATCGTGTAGGGCTTTGATCTCCCCGGCCACGGCGGCGAACTTGGACTTCTCGTCCTTGTATATCTGGTCGGGATGATCGATGCGGATCATGGGCTTGTTCGTGGGCATGACTACCACTTCCAGTTTGTATATCTTGTGGAACTCCTCCGCCTCTGTGACGGCGGTTCCCGTCATGCCCGCCAGCTTCCGGTACAGTCGGAAGTAGTTCTGAAAGGTTATGGTAGCCAGGGTGACCGACTCCTGCTGAATCTTGACTCTCTCCTTTGCCTCTATAGCCTGATGCAGCCCCTCAGAGTATCTCCTGCCGATCATCAGCCTTCCGGTGAACTCGTCCACGATGATGATCTGTCCGTCCTTGACCACATAGTCCTTGTCCCTCTTGAACAGCACACGGGCCTTGAGAGCGCTCTCCAGATACTGAGTAAGGGCATAGTTGGAGGGATCGTAGAGGTCGGGGCCTTTGAGCATGCCCTCCTTCCTCAGCATCTTCTCGATCTTCGTAATGCCATCGTCGGTAAGGCTGGCAGTACGGCTGCGCTCGTCTATGGTGTAGTCCTCGTCTATGCTGAGGCGCGAGACCAACTGCGCAAACGTATAGTACTTCTTTGTCGCCTCTTCGGCGGCCCCGCTGATGATCAACGGCGTACGGGCCTCATCGATGAGAATGTTATCGACTTCATCGACGATGGCGTAATTCAGTTCTCGCTGCACGCACTGTGATAGGTCGAGCACCATGTTGTCTCTCAGGTAGTCGAAGCCGAACTCGTTGTTTGTGCCGTATGTTATGTCGGCCTCGTAAGCCTCCCGACGGGTAACGGGGCGCATATGCGTCCACCTCTGGTCTTCAGACTCGTAGTCAGGGTCATACCTGTAGGATGGAGCTTGTTGGCCGATCGTCTGCTGGGCGTTGATCGATGCTACGCTCACACCGAGGGCATGGTAGATTGGACCCATCCATAGGCAGTCCCGCCGTGCAAGATAGTCGTTAACGGTAACAAGATGGCAACCCTCGCCGGTAAGGGCATTGAGGTAAGCAGGCAGGGTCGCGACCAG
Organism: Dehalococcoidia bacterium; assembly: GCA_046496625.1. GTDB lineage: Bacteria > Chloroflexota > Dehalococcoidia > GIF9 > AB-539-J10 > RBG-13-51-36. The sequence continues at coordinate 2,523 of JAWOGR010000013.1, forward strand.
GGTCTTGCCCTCACCCGTCTTCATCTCTGCTATCTTGCCCTGGTGAAGGACGAAGCCTCCCATCAACTGGACATCGAAATGCCGCTGCCCTATCGTACGCTTGGCTGCCTCCCTTACGGCGGCGAACGCCTCGGGCAGAATGTCATCCAGGCGCCCGCCATCTCTCAGCTTCGCCCTGAACTCGTCGGTCCTGGCCCGCAGTTCGGAGTCGCTGAGCAGTCCAAAGTCAGGCTCCAACCTGTTTATCTCGTCGACATACGGCTGTAGCTTCTTGATCTCTCTCTCGTTGGAATCAAGCAGACCTTTGAATAGTTTGAACATATCTCGACTCCGCGATCAGACGCTGACCACAGGGCATTAAGCAGGGATCGTTGAGTACCGACTGGCTAATGCCGGGCCATCACTCAAACAACG
>JAWOGR010000077.1:0-3889 GCA_046496625.1 Dehalococcoidia bacterium
CATCGCGAGTCCCGACATACCCCCTATTGTCATCGCGAGGCCAGACTTCGTCTGGCCGTGGCGATCTCATCCCCCCGTCTCTTCCTTCCCCTCTTAACGTAAGAGGGGCCAGGGGAGTTATCACGGGGGCGCAGCCCCCCGGCACCCCTGCCCTTACGACTCCCGATGCGGTCGACGATCCCGATCCCATCGCACCAAACCCTACAAACCCAACAAACTCTATGAACTCGCCGAAGGCACTCTTCACTCCTCACTCTTAACCCTTCACTATTCACCATTCACTCTAGAATCGGTAGACATCATCTCTGGACATCACCCGGTAGATAATGACCGTCCTGGCCTCGTCATCAACCTTATACAGGATACGGTAGTCTCCCGCTCGAACCCGATATCCCTCTCCCGCTGTCAGTTTTCTGGTGCCGTAGCGCCGGGGGTTCTCGCCCAGCCCGGCAATGGCCTTGTTGATCCTCTCCCGGGTTGATACCGGAAGCTTGCGGACCTGCCGGTGTGCAATCTGACTGATCTCAAGCCGGTACACCGCTCTCTGCCTGCTTGGACTCTGCCAGGTGTTGGGCGAAAGACACAGTCGGCTCACCATCCAGCTCCGCCTGGAGCAGGCTGGCGGCATCGCTCAGGTCTTCCAGTCGCTCTACCATGTCGTTGTACCGTTCAATACCCATGAGCACTGCCTTCACCCGGCTGCCGGACACTATCAAATACGGCTCTCCGCCGGCGCAGACCTCTTCGACAAGGTGGGTGAGCTTTGGCCTGGCCTCAGCCATCCCGATTGACTTTATTCTTCCCATGCTGACCTCCTTAATGCCTATATTAACATAGGCCTCAACACCGGTAAAGCACAATGCGGCCACGGCCGAGCGCCCCTGCTTACTCCGGGACGAACCCCTCCTGGCAGGTCACTCCTCTCTTCACTCATCACTCTTAACTCTGTACCCTCCCCCCACACACGAAAGACCGCGCCCTTCAACCACCCGAGAACCCCGCCCCCCAAAACGAATCCCCTCCACCGTCAACTCCCTGAATGGCCGAGATACTCGAAAACCTTGACGCCGGGCATGACCCTGTCGCCCATGGAGATCCGGGCATCGGATTCATGCACCAGTTCATAACCAGCTAACTCCTCAAGCGTTACAGGCGATTCGAAGCGGTCGAGCCCTCCTATGGCAAACTGGCCGGACTCCTGGGCTGCCACATGGGCCAGGGCTTCTTCATAGCTGTCGAAGTGCTCCGGCTCTGCGACAATGATCTTGTATCGTATCCCTCTCCAGACCGCTTCGCCGCTCCACGGGATGACCACCGCGGAGTCCTTGGAGGGTGACACCTGCTTACCATCGAAGTTGTAGAGCCTGGCGACAGTCGACTGGTAATACGCGGGATAGTAGAGCTGTCCCACCCACTGGGGATTCCCTCCTGCCTCACCCGGAGGCACACCGAAGTACTCCTGGAATTCACTCAGACCCCTGCCGGTCCGGGGCTCAGCCCACTCAGCCATGGCGTAGAACTTGCTCGTCGCCATCATATGATCGATCATCACGTATTTCACGCCTCTGGCATCCGCGACCTCATTGGCAGAACCCTCATCTTGGGCGGTGAAGAACCGGCCGGCCTCGACGGCCCCGGACTGCGTGGGATTGGCGTTGGGAACCCGGCGCCCGATCTGAGTTATGAAGTACCCGTAGTCCCACCAGGACATGACGCCGTAGGCCGTATCGGGATACTCGAAATCGGCCTTAGCCCCGTACGACTCATAGTAGAATTCGGGGTCACCGAACGGCTCGGGGGTGTGATCCCTCAACCAGATACATGAACTCTCCCATCCCTCCCCCAGCCACTGGCCGATAAAGTGCGGCCCCCCGGCAAGCCCCCTCACCATGCCGAAATTGGGGAAGAAGACGATGAAGAAGATGGCTACTCCGGCAACACTCACCTTCGCCCAGGCTCCCGCGGCTTGCCCGGTTCTCCTCGCCCTGGCCTTCTCCCGGGCCTCTTTCTTCTTTAGCCTGGCACCCGCCGCCACTGCAACTGCCACCGCCTGCTTCGACTTGCTCAGCAGCTTGTTCAGGCCCGCCAGATCCAGCACCTTCCAGGAGAAGTACCCCGTGAGCAGGGCGACATTCACGGCGAAGTAGTATCCGAAGCGGCGCTGTCCCAGGACCGCCGCCAGCATCACCACACACCACACAAGGAACACCGTCTTCTCCGCACTCCTCTCTCTGACGGTCACGAAAGCAAGCACGGCAAGAGCTATGAAAGAGATGAAGAAGGAGGTGGTGAAGTTAGCCCATGCTATCTGAATCGTAAGGGGATGAATCTCCAGTACGGTAAGGTGTGCGCCCTCTGGGGCGAAGATGCCGAACTGGCGCAGCATGAAGCGGAGCAGGTCGGGGTTGATGGCAAGCAACGCAACCAGCACGATCCCGACTACCCCCGCCAGAACCATCGGATAGTAAGCAGGTTTCACGCTCTTCCCTGACAACAGCCGTGAGATCACGCTCAGCACCACGGGCACCAGTATGGCGAAGGGCAGCGCTACCCAGTAAGCACGCTCGGCCCATCCTTCGCCCATCACAGGAAGAAGCATGAGGAAGGCGATCAGAAACAGGGGACTGCCGATGATGCACAGATAGTCGGTCAACCTGCCTCTCAAGTGATCGACAACGAACTGAACTGCCAGGTAGGTGAACATGATGAAGATGAACAGCAACCCTCCTTGCCAGGAAAGGAGATAGAAGCCAAGGAAGACCCCGGCAAGCAGGGTATAGACGAGAGGCTTTCTGATGGTCGACCAGTCCCTGGCAAGCAGGTGACCGAAGCAGATCTCCCTCTCACGCGCCCTCTTGACTGCCATTATGAGAAAGAGGACGGCCGTGGCACTGAGCAGAGCTTCTGCAACATGGTGATCGGTGAAACCGAGCAATGACCTGTGCAGGAACTCGCCCGGCAGAATGGCTAACAGCGCCGCCGCCAGCACACCCGCCCAGCGGCTGAACAGTTCCCTGCCTATGAAGTACACAGGTACCAGAGTCAGGGTGCCGAGAATGGCAGGCATGTAAGCACTCACCGAGGCGATCTGGTGCAGGGTGGGGGACGCCCCGACGAACAGCCGGATCGCGCCCGCCACAAGCCAGGCGAACATCGGACGGGTCAACCCCTCACCACCACCCGGGTAGAGCATATACGGATCAAAGGTGTTAAAGCGGGGGAAGTTATGGACCAGGTTCTCTATGTGACGCAAGTAGTAGTAGGCATCGGTCTCGCGGAACCAGATCCAGTCGTTGATGAAGATACGCTCATAGGGCAACTCTATTCGTATGTACAGCGCGATGCCGCACAGGGCGGCGACGACTATGGCCGCAATGGCTTCCGGCGGAAGCCTCCATACTCGTCCTGAACTCTGCTCGCTCATGTGCGCTCCAACCGCAAGAGACGCCCTGTCGGTCTGAACGGCCTCTCTGCTTCAGTCATATAACGCCCGACCAAACACCGAAGTATACCACAACTCGTACGGCGTCCTGACGGCAACTCCGGCTCCCGTGCCGACCGGACAGGCCAGATATGATCGCACAAACACAACGCCAGATATCCGCTACCGACCCGAGGGAGTTCACGCATTCTGGCGAATGCTGCTAAAATGGTGGGGTCAACGGCCAGGCCGTGCAATCAGCAACACAGCCAGGCAACGAGGTGACAGAGTGAGAGAGGCATTCAGGCAATACATAGAGACACAACTGGGATCGGACGTCTTGCTTATCACCTGCGGCCTGCCCGGCACCTGGAAGACGGAGACCAGCGAGGAAATCTCCGCGATCAAGGGCTACCCCATCCTCCGTTCAGACCTGATCAGGCTGGAGGTGCTGAAGGACGAGGACAT
>JAWOGR010000084.1:0-3369 GCA_046496625.1 Dehalococcoidia bacterium
TAGACCGGCTTGTTCGTCATGAGGTAGACGTAATCACCGATCATCCTGGAACTCACGTAATCGCCCTCTGCGGAGAACTCCCTCTGTAACACGGGGTTTTCCCTATCCGAGATATCATATACGAGCACCGATGTCATCGGTATGTACTGCATATAAGGCATGCCGATCCCACCTTCGGGGAGCGCCATGCGCACATCCCATCCGTAGTGAGGGATCCCTCCCGTGAACACGATTAGCCTGTCTCCGTTGATGAAGATGGCCAGGGTCGTTCCCTCTACCTCGATCTCAGATACGATGCGGGCCTCCTGTGGAGGATACGCCTTTACGATGATGGTCCTGTTACCGGAGACGACATAGAGATACTCCCCGTCGGTCTTGACTATATCTGCCTCGTCTACCCCGGCAACCTGGATGTTTGTGGCGGAATACTCGGGCGCCGCGAGGCCTGCGGAGTCAAAGGCCATCTCATCCCGGGCCATCCAGAAGCCGGTCCGGGGCGCATAGCCACCCTTTGTGTTTGCCGTTACGAACTGCTTCAGCTCTTCGTACGAGGAAAACGTACCTATCTCGCCAGCGCCTACAGGAGGCGGTCGGTGGGCCACGAACTGGAGTGTGACCAGCAGGACGGCGACCAACAACATGGATACAATGAACTTCCCTGTTCTGTGTCTCATTCTTAGTGTCTCCTTTTCGCTTCTTGCGTTATATTGCGTATCTGTCTGTGTCCAACCTGCAGGCAGGGTGTTACATGTCGGGGTCCGGCTCCTCGCCGGCCACATCCTCCGGTAGCGCAGACTCGGCGAAGTGCGCTTCCGCAAGATCTATGTCACGAAGCACAACCGCATAGTCGATTTCAAGGAATCCGCTGACCGTCTTCTCTGCCAGGTCAACCTTGATGACATAATAGTGAAGACGCCCCTCTTCCCCGGAGGGGAAGTCCTCTGCGGGGGGAGCGTTATGTGTTCCCCCCTCATCGGTGGAAGAAGGCAGCATCCAGCCGAAAAGGCGGGACAGTATCGGAGAAACCCTGCTGTAGGATGCCCGGTCATCGGCTGTCTTCTGCTCATCAGCCATCTCGTGCGTAACGTCTCTGACCAGCCGGGGGGCAAGCAGGACAAACGCCTCGCCGTCCTGCAGTTTCACCTCCGCGATATCCAGTCCGTAATCCGTCATCAATGCCCGGACCTGCGCATCGGTTCTTGCGATTTCCATGGCCCGGGCTGTGTGTAGTTCAGGCTGTATGAGGTTGACGAATCCGAAGAATGCCATCAGGGCAACTGCAGCAGCGACCGGGGCCAGTATTCTGGCCCAGCCCATGGGAGTTCTCCTCCGGAAGCGGTCGGAGTTGATGAGTGCCGCCTTCAGGGACTGCCTGTGACCCGGCAGATCGATGTCGGGCGTCTCCAGGTTCTCCAGTTCTCTGATCAGGTCTTCTTCTTTCATGTGTTCCGTCCTCTATCACTATAACGCTCCTGGTCGAAAAAGGTTGCATTATCCAGTTTCTCTTAGCTTTTCAATAGCCCGGTGGAGCAGGGATTTCACCGTTCCCTCTTTCTTGCCCAGTATCTCAGCGATCTCCTTAAGCTGTTTCTGCTCGAAGTATCTCAGCGCGATGACCTCCTGGTATCTGGCGGGCAGCCGGGCGATCCTCTCCTGCACCTTGCGGAACTCCAGGCGCCGGTCTAGCTCCTCCTGTGCTTCGATGAGTTCGCCCTGCGGGTCGTCGGGCGATGCGGGCTCAAATCCCTGTTCCTGCATGGCCTCCAGCGATGCCGATCTCCTGTATTCGGCCTGTCTGAAATACTGTGTCGTCTCATTGCTCGCGATTCTGAAGAGCCACGACGAAAACGAGATGTTGCGCCAGCGGAACCGCCACAGGCTTCTCAATGCCTTGAAGAAGGTCTCGGAAGTGATGTCCTGGGCAGCCTCGAGGCTGGCGGTTCGCCTGAGTGCGTAACCGAATATCTTCGGATAGTAATGGTCGTACAACTCGGCAAAGGCAGCCGGGTCCCGCTGTGCCTTCTTCACCAATCTCTCTTCTCTTTCCAGGTCCATATCTGCCACCCTTGTGGATTTGTCGCGCTCCCGACCTAAAGTGTACTAGCAAAAGCTCGCTTTTGCCACAGGCATTGTGCTGAGGCGCGCATGGGGTGCAGAGGTAGAGGTGCTATTCACATTCGGGAGGTCTGCATGGAGGTGGTGAATGGAAGGGGATGCTTGCTGACGGCCCGGCGAGAAGCTTAGCGCTGATCTCCTGCCGTGGAACGGACGAGAACGAGGGGCCGCCTGTGATTGAACGGCCTAGCCTTTACAGGAGATCCGCCCCGACGCCGACCAACGCTGCTCTAGTCGAAGCCGAGCCAGGTCGTGATGTTGCCTACCGGCTCCCTCCCGCTCTCTACCCTGTTGGCCGGAAAATCCGGGTCGGGATACCCGATGGCGACGGCCATGATTATGCGCTTGGAGTCGGGTATACGGGCGTGCTCTCTCAGCACGTCGGGGTACATCGTTCCCTGGTCTTCGATGCAGGTGCCGAGGCCGAAGTGCAGCGCGGCAAGGCAGATAGTCTGTATAGCGGCGCCGATGTCCAGAAGGGGGCCGGATTCGCTCAGAGATCGATCAGCAGAGATGATGATGGCTGCCGGCGCATCGAAATAGCGAAAGCCGCGTTCCGTCCATTGTGCCCGCTTCTCCTTGTCCTCTCTTGGTATGTCCATGGCGAGGAAGAGCTGCTTGGCGAGGTCGACCTGTCGCTGTCGATAGATGCTCTCTTTCGGCCAGGCCACTACCTCATGTTCAGGGTTAGGCGGGGTGCCTGACCCGAGTCGTTCAACGTTGGCCCGCCGCAAACGATCCAGTATATCGCCGGTGAGCACGGTGAACTCCCATGGCTGAGTGTTCATCGCCGATGGGGCGCGGGTCGCCGTCTCCAGTATCTGCTCAAGGACCTCCCCGGGCACAGGATCGGGCTTGAAACTCCTTATGCTCTTGCGAGCTCGTATTGCTTCGATGACGTCCATGCGTTCGCTCCTTTCTTGAGGAAGCCCTTGCGTGAGAGTCCTCCGGCCGATATCATACCATCTCTGTGGTGGACACCTCCATGACAGCAATGTGTGCGGTCGGCGCACCGCCGGTGTGTCTGCCAGAGATGCTACTAGCGGCCAGACCCGCGGCAGGGCAGATGCCGGCAGGAGTGCCGTGCTTCACGGAGAGTCTGATTCGTGTTCGCCGGGTTGTTCTGCGGCGCTGCCTGCTTCGGTATCTGTGTCGATAGCGATGACCTCGTTGAGCACGGAAATCATGTTGATGTTTAATTCGGTAAGTGTTCTAAAACTTTGATTAAAACGATTAAGTTTTTCTTCTTCTGAA
>JAWOGR010000093.1:0-9578 GCA_046496625.1 Dehalococcoidia bacterium
GATCGCACTTCGCTGTCTTCCCAGATACTCAGCCAGCAAGAAAAGGCTTCCCATGATGGCGGCTCTAACTATTGGCGGGTGCATTCCGACGAGAAGCACGTATACCCATACGATAATCAGGGCCAGCCATATGTACACAGAGCGCTGCCTGCCGAAGACCAGGGCTCCGAAGGCGAGAAGCATGGCAACTATGATGCCGACATGCAGGCCCGAAATCGCAAGCAGGTGTGCTGTCCCCGTCCTGGAGAAGGCTTCGTGTAATGACTCCGGTATGCTGTCTCTCACACCGAGCAATATGCCCTGTGCGAGTGAAGCCTGCGGCTCAGGCAAAGCACTGGCCAGAGAAGCGGATAGGCCTTGTCTCAGCGAATGAATCCACCGCAGAAGACTGAGACCGCCGACTCGCTCTAGGATCTCTATATCGGAGTAGTACATGATTGAGTGAATTCCGCGGTCGGCGAGGTATCCAGCATAGTCGAAGTCTTCCAGTGTCGGAGGTGTCTCAAGCCTTCCGGTTACGATCAGCATATCCCCGTAACCGTATACAGGATATCGGGGTACTCGAATGAGGGCCGTTCCCGACACTTCATGGTGTTCGTCATCAAGGGCTATACTGCTGGCGGAAAACGTCAGCAGGCAGAACCTGTCCCTCACATCAGGCGGCTCTTCGACCATGCCCTGAACCTCGACAACCCCAGCGTCATTGTAGAAGGCCAGGCTATGCTGGTTCGGCGACGCGGGGTCTGAGGGGAAACGGAGGACGCCGCTCAACAGTGCCAGCAGGCACAATCCGGCAGCTACTAGCGCCCCTCTTCGGGCAGGTGCCAGTGGTATGATAGCGAAGGGGAGGAGGCCGAGCACAAGGACGAAGAACGGCAGGTCGATCCTGGAACCCAGGAGCATTCCGGCGACCCAGGCACAGCTAGCATAGAGCAGCCACATCGGTGAATCCCATTAAGGGTGATTCGGGTTGGCCTAGTTTAGCAGCTTGTGCTGTATCATGGGTAGGCTTGACCGTGATGAGGCAGCGTAAACTTGGGGAACTCCATCCCCGGTCGCAGACGACTTCAATGGATACATGTCTCTACAGTGCAGAGATGTGGTATACTGGCAACCGACCCCGACTCAAATGCGAGGCTGAGAGCAAGCGCGCCTGAGCCAGGGCTTTCGGATCACACCAAATCAGAAAGGGGGTTAGAACGCTGTGGGAAGCAGCCCGGCTGTTCCCTGCATATGATGCAAAGGCGAAGCCATGAAGAAAGCTGTTAGACAGGTAACCCTAAGGGCAGAGGATCTGCCGGAAAGATGGTACAACATCGTTCCGGACTTACCTGAACCTTTGCCGGCTCCCGAAGGTGATTTGAGCGCAATGGGCAAGGCGATGATCAGGGAGTGCCTGGAACAGGAGTTCTCGCAGGAGAGATGGATCGACATTCCGGAAGAACTACAGGACACATACCGACAGATCGGCAGGCCGAGGCCTATCTTCAGGGCGCTGAATCTTGAGAAGCGTCTGGATACTCCGGCCGAGCTCTACTATAAAGCTGAAGGGCTGTTCAGTCCGACCGGTTCCCACAAGATAAATACTGCCGTAGCCCAGGCGTTTTACGCCAGGAGACAGGGGCTGGAGCGTCTGGTTACAGAGACCGGGGCAGGGCAGTGGGGAACCGCGCTCGCGTGCGCAGCACGGATAACAGGCCTTGCAGCTACCGTCTACTGGGTTAGAGCAGTGTATAAGTGGAAAGAGGCGCGACGCCTCTTCATGAAGCTATACGGTGCGGAGGTGTTCGCCTCTCCATCTGAGAAGACCGAGACGGGCAGACGGCTTCTTGAGCAGGATTCGGATCATCCGGGGTCGCTTGCGATAGCGATCTCCGAGGGCCTGGAGGATGCCCTGTCCGACGACAGGGCGGCCTATGTCCTGGGCTCGGTGCTCAATCATGTGCTGTTGCATCAGTCCATTATTGGACTTGAGTGCAAGAAGCAAATGGAATCGATAGACAGATATCCCGACGTTGTAGTGTCCTGCCTGGGAGGGGGCAGCAACTTCGGCGGAATTGCCCTGCCATTTCTCGGAGATGTCCTGAAGAAGGGTATGAAGACAAGGTTTGTCGCTGCCCAGACCCAGGCTGCTCCCAACCTGCAGGGAGAGTACAGGTATGATAACGCCGACTATTCCGGGATCACCCCCAGGCTCAAGATGTACACCCTTGGACACCAGAAAGACATGCCACCCGTCTACGGGGACGGGCTCAGATATCATGGCTGTTCCCCGATCTTGAGCCTTCTGAGGAACAAGGGGTACATAGACACGATAGCCTATCCCATTGATGAGAAGCGCGTTTTCGAATCGGCTAAGCTATTTTTGTCGGAGGAGGGATTCCTACCCGCTCCAGAATCGGCCTATTCGATTGCCGCTGCGATCGACGAAGCTGAGACCTGCCGGGGGTCCGGAGAGAAGAGGGTTATCCTCTTCAACGTTTCCGGCCACGGCTTCATGGATATGGAAGGCTACCGACAGGTACTGAACGTCTGACCAGTATCCGGTGGGCGACCTGGTCCGGGCAGACCACGTCACATTCTGGACGGTCTGCTATCTCTTGTCGATCTTAGGTGTGTGGGTGGAGCGCTCGGGCTCATGAGAAACTCCGTGATAAACCTGCCGATTTCAGGCCAGACCGTCATCCCAGGACCACAGGTGGGCGGGCTTGTGGTAAAATGGCACCGTAGTCTTGTATGCACGCTACTCTACAATACCGCACTTTCTGCTGGATGGACACCGGGAGATGACCCGTGTAGGGGCTTGTGGCCGATCACAGTTTTCAGGAGGGTAGTTCATGGCTGATGAATCCGCGAAGAATCTTGACATGCTTGAAGATCTGAGAAGAAGACGGGAGCGTATTCTGCAGATGGGAGGACCAAAGGCGGTCGAAGAGCGCCGCAAGAAGGGGCAGATGTCGGCCCGCGAGCGCATCGAGTCCTTCTTCGACCCTGGCACCTTCACCGAGATAGGTATGCACATTAAGCACAGAACGACTGCGTTCGGTATGGACCGACGGGAGGTGCCTGCCGAAGGCGTTATCACGGGCTTCGGAAAGGTCGACGGCAGACACGTGGTCGTTGCCGCCGAGGACTTCACCGCCATGGCTGGAACCTTCGGTGAGTATCATGGCAAGAAGTTTGTTCGAGCTGTGGACTTCGCCAAGGAGAACGGGTGGCCCTTTGTGAGCATGAATGACTCGGGAGGTGCCAGGTTGCAGGAAGGGATGGATACGCTGGAGAGTTATGGCTGGCTTTTCAGGTCCCAGATACTCGCGTCTGGCATAATACCCCAGATAGCACTGCTCATGGGGCCCTGTCTGGGAGGCCAGGCATATCATCCTGTAATGCAGGACTTTCTGATTCAAACCAGGCATACCGGTTTCATGGGCATTGCCGGCCCTGCTTTCGTGAAGACGCAGACGGGTGAGGAGATCAGCCTCGAGGATCTGTCCGGCTACAGGGCTCACGCAGTCAAGTCGGGACAGACACATGTGGTTGCCGAGGACGATGCGGACTGCCTGAGCAAGTGTCGGGAGTTGCTGTCATATCTGCCATCCAACAACCGGGAGAAACCACCCCGAAGTCAAACGGATGACGATCCAGAGAGAAGAGAGGATCTGCTGGGGCTGCTGCCGAAGCATCCTTATGAGCCCTTCGACATGTATCAGGTCATAGAGAGAATCGTTGATGACGGACGGTTCTTCGAGACGCTGGGACTCCATGCAAGGAATATCATAACAGGTCTCGCGCACTTCAATGGACGCACCGTGGGAATCGTAGCCACTCAGCCGAAGTGGATGGGTGGCTGCATCGACATTGACGCCGCTGACAAGGGCGCCAGGTTTGTCAGGTTCTGTGATCTCTTTAACATCCCGTTGATCACGCTGGCGGATTCGCCTGGTTATCTGATTGGTTCTCAACAGGACTGGGGTGGTATCCTTCGTCATGGCGCCAAGCTGCTTTTCGCGTGGGCTGATGCCACCGTCCCTCTGGTCGCGGTCATAATGAGGAAGTCGTATGCTGGAGCTCACTACGGCATGCTCGACAAGGCCATAGGGGCAGACTTCGTCTATGCCTGGCCAACGGCCCGTATCACTATTGTGGGGGCCGAGACTGCTGCCAGCGTCATCTTCGCCAGAGAGATAAGGGAGGCTGGTCAGCCGGACGAAGTACGGGAACAGAGGATAAAGGAGTACTCTGAGATCTACGAGAATCCCTACTGCGCTGCCGAGAGGGGCTATGTCGACGATGTCATAGACCCGGCTGATACCAGAAAGACCATAAACAGGGCGCTCGATGCTCTGGAAGGCAAGAGCGTGGCTCGACCGTGGCGGAAGTACTCGAACATCAATCTCTGAGAAAGGAGCAAGAGGATGGACTTTGGCTTCACAGAGGAGCAGAATCGATTCAGGCAGGAGGTGCGAGGTTTCCTGGAAGATGAGATAACAGAGGGGTACTGGCAACCTGCTTGTGATGCCTGGATACAGGGCTTTGATCCTGCGTTCACCAGGCGGGTCTCGGAGAAGGGATGGATCGGCATGATCTGGCCAAAGGAGTACGGTGGACAGGGGCGCAGTCACACTGATCGACTCATCCTTACCGAGGAGATGCTGCGCTACGGTGCGCCGGCCGCCTGCCATTGGTTTGCCGACCGCCAGGTGGGCGGAGCTATCCTCTCGTTCGGGTCGGACGAGTTGAAGGGCGAATTTCTGCCCAGAATCGCTAGGGGGGAGGCCTACTTCGGTCTGGGGATGAGTGAACCGGGTGCCGGGTCTGACCTGGCATCGCTCCAGACCAGGGCGGTAGAGGATGGTGACTACTATGTGCTGAACGGTCAGAAGACGTGGACCAGTTGTGCATACTTCGCCCACTACTTCGATGTGTATGCGCGCACGGATCCCGATGCGCCGAAGCACAGGGGCATAAGTGAGTTCATCGTCGATGCGACGTTACCCGGGCTCAGCCGGATTCCCATGACCGACATCACCGGCACTGAGGCCTGGAGCGACCTCTTCTTTGACAACGTACGTGTACACAAGAAGTACCTGATAGGAGAGAAGAACCGTGGCTTCTATCAAGTTCTGCACCAGCTTGACTATGAGAGGAGCGGCCTGGAACGGATCATGGGCAACTATCCTTTGTTCGAGGCCGTAGTACAGTTTAGCCGGGAGAGTGGATTGTCCAGAGATCCGCTTGTTAGAGGCAAACTGGCACAGCTTCAGGTCGAGTTTGAGGTCGGGCGCCTGCTCGGCTACAGGGTTACTTCTGTCATGGAGGAAGGAAGAACGCCCAACTGGGAATCTGCGATGTCCAAGGCCTACTCAACAGAGTTCGAGAAACGGCTCGCTAACGTGGCGTTGGAGATACTGGGTCCGTATGGCCAGTTGATGCCGGAGTCCCGTCTCGTCCCACTGCGGGGAATGGCGCCGCATTCATATCTGGGCTCTAAAGGCTACAGCCTTCAAGCGGGGACGACGGAGATCCTGAGAAACGTCCTGGCCACACGCGGATTGGGACTGCCGGGCGCATGATGCTGGTACAGCAACAAGCGATCGAGACTAAGACCCGAGAAGGCCGGGTTCCCGGCTCAGTGCGCGGGCCTTCAACACTTGATATAGGAGGAGAGCGATGAAGCTGAGTCTGACTGAGGAGCAGGAGATGCTGAAGAAGACGGCTCGAGACTTCCTCGCCGATAAGTGTCCGAAGTCGTTCGTGAGAGAAATGGAGGCGAGCGATACGGGCTATTCACCAGAGCTCTGGCAGGACATGGCGGAGTTAGGTTGGATCGGGTTGGCATTTCCGGAGGAATACGGCGGCGGTGGCATGGGCTTCCTCGACCTCGCAGTGTTGCTTGAGGAGATGGGACGTGCCTGTCTGCCCGGTCCTTTCTTCTCGACGGTCATTCTCGGGGGACTGACCATTCTCGATGCCGGCAGTGAGGAGCAGAAGCAGAAGTATCTGCCTGCGGTCATCCGTGGCGAGAGGATTCTCACCGCGGGTCTATACGAAGCGGGGCTTCGGAGCTTCAATGTCTCGCCACCGACCATGGAAGCCACCCTCGATGGAGGCGACTATGTGGTTAGTGGCACAAAGCTGTTTGTCCCCGATGCTCGGATCGCCGATCATCTGCTTTGCCTTGCCAGTACAAAACCAGAGCACGGGATCGCAGTATTCACAGTTGATGCCGGCAGTCCCGGGATTAGCTCTTCCCCCTTGAGCACCATCGGTGGCGACAAACTGTTCGAGGTGGAGTTCGACGGGGTGCAGGTGCCCCGAACCAACATGCTTGCTCAGACGGATGATGGGAGAGGGATTGCGCAGAAGATAGCTAAGCGGGCGGCGGTTGCCAGGTGCTGTGAGATGGTAGGGAACATGCAGCGAGTATTGGAGATGACCGTGGATTATGCCAAGGAGAGGAAGCAGTTCGATCGACCTATAGGTAGCTTCCAGGTCATACAGCACTACTGTGCAGAGATGGCGACCGATGTCGATGGAGCCAGGTTGTGTGCCTACCGGGCGGCCTGGATGTTGAGTCACGGTCTTCCCTGTACCAGTGAAGCGGCCATAGCCAAGGTATGGACGGGCGAGGCTTCACGCCGTGTCATTGACAGGGCGCACCAGATCCATGGAGCTATTGGAGTCACAACGGAACATGATCTGCACTTTCATACGAGGCGTGCCAAGGCTGCAGAGCTCATGTTCGGTGATGCGGATCTCCATCGCGAGACGATAGCCAGAGAGATGGGACTGTGATCGGAGCAACAGCAGGCTGAGAAAGGAGTGATGCCATGGAGATAGAGAGCGTAGGCGTGGTGGGTTGCGGTTTCATGGGGGCGGGCATTGTTCAGGTATGCGCGAAATCCGGATATGATGTAGTGGTTGTGGAAGACACGGACGAGATGCTCGATAAGGGCATGGCGGTGATCGAGTACTATCTGGGCCGCGATGCGGACAGGGGCAGGATAACTAGCGATGCGAGAGACCTGGCCTGGCGCCGCATCAGGGGCAGCACTGATCTCGGCGATCTGAGTGACTGTGATCTTGTTATCGAGGCTGTCCCGGAGGATCTGGAACTCAAGAAGACCGTCTTCGCGGAGTTAGATAGGTTGTGTCCCGACCGGACCATCCTGTGTTCTAACACGTCGTGTTTGTCTGTAACGGAGATCGCCGACGTAACAGGTCGCCCGGGCAGGGTGATCGGAACGCACTTCCTCTCACCTGTGCCGCGCAGTAAGCTGCTCGAGATTGTGAGAGCGGACACCACTGATGATGACACCCTGGCGGCAGTACAGCAGTTCGGGCACTCATTGGGAATGGAAACCCTTGTCGCCAAAGACACGCCCGGCTTTGTCTTCAACTACCTGCTGTGTGCGTTGATAGGAGCCGCAGTGCGTCTCGTTGAGAACGGCGTTGCCAGCCCCGAGGACGTTGACAAGAGCTGGACATTAGGAATGGGCCATCATATCGGGCCTCTAGCTCTTGCCGACTTCAACGGTCTCGATGTTGGCTATATGGTAGCCCGTGCGATGCATGAGCGCAGCGGCGATCCCTCTCTTGCTCCGTCGGATCTACTGCAAGAGATGGTGGAGTCCGGCCGCTTGGGCCGTAAGACCGGCGAAGGATTCTACAAGTACGACACCGGTAGGTAACACGCCCGGCGAGTGGGTCCTGCCCGGTAGCCGCCAGGTCCTCGTCTATCCGGCCTCATCGAGCCTGGCTTCAAGAGCCCTCTGTCTCAGCGACACCGTCAGATCGCCTCGAGTTCTCTCTGTGATTGCTCGTATGCTGTCTGTGGTTCTCCTCAGGCCGTGGGCCAGCAGTTCCGGGAAATCCATGGTCATCAACACTCCATATATCTCCTCCATCATGCTCAAGAGTTCTTCGGAGCGAGAGAAGTCATCCCGTCTCAGGCTGTCCAGTATGTACCGTCGCATCTCACCCACTGCCTCGCCAAGGCCGTCCAGGTAGGCGGAGTTGCTTACTCCGAGCTCTTCCGGCCCGGGCAGTCTCTCTCCGGCAATCAAAGCCAGGGTGATACATCCTTCGGCCAGTTCCTTCTGAGCATCATGCACGAAGCCCGAATGAAGCAGCCTTCCATGTCCGGCCAGGTCGTTGCTTAACTCCCGAACCAGCTTGTGAGCCGAGCCGAGCAACTGCTTTGCTTTATCCTGATCCTGTCGGTGCACAGCTCTTATAGCGTCACCGCTGTAACGAATCACCTGACGACAGTCCCTCAAAGCCCGTTCGCGTGCCTCGTCCTCGGCTGCGAAACATGGCCTGAGGTCGGCCGCGATGGCCCTCAACTCCTCAACTGGTCGTGACATTCGTCCTTCATCGAGTCAATGGCTGCAGCGAGTGTCTCGGCTGCTTCACCGACATCGTCCTGTCCCAGTACAGCGCTGATAACAGCTACTGCGTCGGCCCCCGCAGCGACTGTTTGGCTGATGTTGTCTCTGTTGATGCCTCCGATGGCTACCACCGGAATCGACACTGCCCCCCTGATCTGCGTCAGCGTGTCCAGCCCCACCACCGTCGTATGAGTCTTCGTGTTGGTCGGGAATATCGAGCCCACCGCGATGTAGTCGGCTCCATCACCTTCAGCCTTCGACGCCTGAGACAACGTCCTGACCGAGCAACCGACTATCTTGTCTATACGTAGTTCTCTGCGAACGAGAGGCAGCGGCAGGTCGCTCTGGCCTATGTGTAGGCCATCGGCATCGACAGCCATGGCAATGTCCAGATAGTCGTTCACTATGAAGAGCACTCCGGCTTTCCGGCACAGTTCCCCGAGTTGTTGTGCCAGGGCCAGTATGTCTCCCTTGCCATCGGGGCCAAATCGGGACTTGTCGCGGAGCTGGATCACCCTGGCGCCACCCCTGATGATATGCTCTGCGGTTGCCAGTTCATCCCTCCCTGTAATGAACTGCCTGTCGAGGATCACGTAGAGCCCGTGGATCCTGTCTGTTTTGTCCCGACGGGAGATTCGGGAGACGAGCTCTCTCTCCAGTGCATAGATGTCAAATCTGGCTCGGGCGAATCTACTTGAGTCCAGAGTCGGACTCAGTGACGGCACCCTTGCCAGCTCCTCTATCACGCGCAGGGCTTCTTCTGCTCTCTTGGCATTGGCCGTCACTACCTCGGTTAGATCCTGGAGACGGAGTGTCTTCCGGGCTGTCTCACTCTTGCTGGAAGGACGGAATGAGGGATACGCACGGCCGATGTCGTGTTCGGAGTCTCTCTGTGATAACAGGTCAGTACGAATCGATTCGGTCTGTCGGGCCAGGTCGTGGCGCATAGTGCGCAGGCGCAGGCCGAGTTGCGTGTCGTTGAGAACGAACCGAGCGGCATCTTCGAGAACCCGCAGCCCTTCGCTGCAGCGGTTGAGATTGGCATCGATGATACGTAGCAGTTGGCGGGACACTTCACATGTCCTTGAGCGGCTCGGGTAATGTGCCTTCTCTGGCCGCCTGTATCTTATTCTGGAGGTTAGGTGGCATCTCTTGTCCCATATCCTGGAACTTCTTCTCTGCCCAGCG
>JAWOGR010000092.1:0-4063 GCA_046496625.1 Dehalococcoidia bacterium
CAACTCTACTACTCTCCCTGGCCTGAACTTGCCTCAGCCGATTGGCTTCAAACTGCACTGTGACAGAGGAGGGAGAAGATATCGCGAACACCTCGGCCTGCTCGGCCACACTCCGCACAGAGCGAAGAATGTGGTTGAGATGATCTTTGTTAACTCCCATGTTCTTCCATCATGAACAGCAGCCGCTCTCGCAGATGCCGACTCGAGTCCGCGGTCGGTTGCCGGAACGCCCCACTATGATTCCTTCGGAGACACCACCTGGCTACGCCCTCAGGGCCCGCGCTGGAGTCCCGTCTGAGGGACCGATGCCGGCGCAAGCCGTTGCAGCAACAGAATCGCCTGGATAGCCCATTTTAGACCCTCAGGAGTTCCTTTTCAAGCTCGAGTGCCCGGCGGCCGGAGTCCTGTCGTTCCGGTCGCGCCCGACCCGGACCACCTGTCAGCAACCGGCGTGGATCGCTTCACATCCTCTTGCATGTCTGCTGCAGCAGGCCACGTGTGCCGGAGACGCGATCACCCGTCCCGGGCAGGCCGCAGCGGACTACGGGGTCGGCAGCGCCGACGTAGCTGGGCATAGTTTGATTTGGCCCTGCGATTCCAGTATCATGAATCCGATGGAAGTCGACGGCCTCATCGAGAAAGTTAGCGCCTACATGTCCGCTGATGAAGTGGCGCTGATCAAGAGAGCCTACGACTTCGCAGCTCAGTCTCACGAGGGGCAGTTGCGGAAGACGGGCGACCCGTATATGGAGCATCCTCTTAACACGGCTCTGGCACTCGTCGACTTTCGCCTTGACGCCGACACGATAGCTGCGTCCCTCTTACACGACGTCACAGAGGATTGCGGCGTGCCTGTGGATGAACTCCGCGCGAAATTCGGCCCGGAGGTAGCCAAGCTGGTGGACGGAGTGACCAAGATCAACAAGCTGTCACGCCGAACTCGAACAGGGGAGACGAAGTCGACAGTCCAGGCCGAGAACCTCCGCAAGATGCTGCTGGCCACGGCTGAAGACCTGCGCGTGATCATCATCAAGTTGTCAGACAGATTCCATAACATGCGTACACTGGGGGCTTTGCCGGCAGAGAAGAGGCGTGCCATAGCTCGAGAGACCCTGGAGATATACGCCCCGCTGGCACATCGCCTGGGTGTGGCACAGGTTAAGTGGCAACTTGAGGACCTGGCTTTTCGTTACCTGGAGCCGAGGTCATACCACAAGGTCGCGCGACTGGTGGCGGGCAAGAGAGCCGCAAGAGAAAGCTTCATCGACGAAATCAGCCGGAAGCTGTCCCGGGAACTGGAAGAGGCAGGCATTGAAGCAAAGGTCTCCGGCCGCCCGAAACACATATACAGCATATACAAAAAGATGGCCAAATATGATGCACTGGGCAAGGAGTTCAGCGATATTCACGATCTGTCTGCCCTGAGGGTGCTCGTGGAATCAGTGTCGGACTGCTATAAGGCGCTGGGCACAATCCACAGTTGCTGGCATCCCGTTCCTGAGGAGTTCGACGACTTCATTGCCAATCCCAAGAGCAACGGCTATCAAGCCCTTCACACAACGGTAATATGTGAGGGGACAACGCCTCTCGAGATACAGATCCGAACCCATGAGATGCACCGCGTGAACGAATACGGCGTGGCTGCTCACTGGCTATATAAAGAGGGTAAGACGAGCAGGCATGCCGCTGAAGAGACGGCCTGGTTGCGGCAACTCGGCGAATGGAGGGAAGAGCTTGAAGGCGAGGACTTCCTGGAATCCATAAAGACCGATGTTCTTGCTGAGCGTGTGTTCGTCTACACCCCGAAGGGGGAGATAAAGGAGTTGCCCAGAGGTGCCACTCCCCTGGATTTTGCTTTCCGCATTCATACGGATTTGGGCTACAGATGCATCGGCGCGAAGGTTAATGGCAGGCTTGAACCGCTGAACTATGTTCTGAAGAACGGTGATGTGGTGGAGATCATGGCCAGTAAGGGAGAGAGGGGCCCCAGCCTTGACTGGCTCAACCCTGAGCTGGGCTATGTGAAGACATCCCAAGCGCGAGGCAGGGTTCGTCAGTGGTTCAAGAAGCAGGAGCGGGGACAGTGCATTGAGACGGGCAGACAGATCTGGGACAAGGAACTCAAGAAGCTGGTAGCAGGTTCCGCCGGCGTTGACGAGATAGCCCGTTTGCTTGACTATGACGATGCCGACGACCTCTTCGCAGATCTGGGCAGCGGAAGCATAACTTCTTCTCAGATAGCACTCAGACTGAGCGGAGACCTGGAGCCCGCCAGAGAGGGAGTTACAGTTGTTACTCCGCGGAAGGTTAGCCCTGCCAGCATCAACGTGTTGGGGGTGGGCGACCTGCTCACACGCCTCGCCAACTGCTGCAACCCTGTGCCGGGCGACAAGATAATCGGATACACCACCCGGGGGCGCGGCATTACAGTGCACCGAAAGGATTGTCCCAACATAGTCAACGAGGATGACAGGGAGAGGTTGATCAAGGTGGAGTGGGGAGAGGTGGCCCATGTCTATCCCGTCACGATCCAGGTTGGTGCCTGGGACAGAGTTGGCCTTGTCAGGGACATTAGTGCTATCATAGCCGAGGAGAGGGTAAACGTCACCGAGATGAAGGCCACCAATCACCTCGACGACAGCGTCTCCCTCTATTTCACCCTGGAGGTGAAAAACGGTGTCCAGTTGAGTAAAATAATGTCCAGAATCTACTCGGTCTGGAACGTAGTAAGTGTGATGAGAAAGGGGGCATAAGTGGCAAGTACCAAGTTGGGCAACAAGGCAGCCAGGGCAGCGAGCAGAAAGCGGCTTCGCAATCGCCTCATTCGCCGCAGCCTCAAGACCTATGTAGTCAAAGCCAGGACCGCAGCTGATGCCGGCGACGAAGCCGCGTATCAGAGAACGATGATCGCGGTAAGTAGCCTGGATAGGGCAGCGAGCAAAGGCGTGATTCACAAGAACAAAGCGGCAAGGCTCAAGTCCACCCTGATTAGCAATCTGAACAAGGAACGGGGAGCGACCGGCTGACAATTATCTGCTGACAGGCCCGGTTTTGTAGGCGGAGAGGTATGATGAACTCCGTCGATGGCCTGTCGCGCCCCCGGTGTGGAGGTAGCAGCCGCCGGCGTGTCTGGCCTCTATACAGGAACCACGTCTGGCACCAGAGGCCGGGATATGAGAGGGGAGTTGCGTCGAGGCTAGCGATCTGTAGTTTGTTACCATGTTATCCCAATTCCAGGCGGTAGGCCAGGCTCTCTTCACCCAGGGGTTGGTCTTCTCCCACGGAGGCAATCTCAGCATCAAGCTTGGCGAGCATCTGGTTATCACCCATCGAGGGAGCATTCTGGGCTTCATCAAGGAAGGGGATCTGGTTGAGACGGGGATAAGCAAGAACAATCGATCTACGCCCCTGGCATCAAAGGAACTGGAGATCCATCGCTGCATCTACAGGAACACTTCGGCATCAGCCGTGGTACACGCGCACCCTCCCTACGCTGTCGCCCTTTCGTTCACCGAGAGAGAGATCGTGCCCTGCGACCTGGAAGGGCAGGTTTTGCTGTCCAGGGTACCCGTCCTGGGCAGAGACGCAGTTATGAAACTCGAGAATCTGGCCGATGAGATAGCCGGGCTTCTCAACGAGCATAAGGTCGTTCTTGTAAGGGGCCACGGCACATTCGCCGTTTCCCAGCTGCTGGAAGAAGCCTACTACTACACATCGGCCCTGGAGCAGAGCTGTCGGCTGCTATACCTTCTCAAGACTATGGGGACAGCGCCACGGTGACGCTGGCCGGATGACCCGCCTCTGCGTCGTCTGAGTTCCATCACTCAGGCGAGAACAGGTAATACCAATCGGAGTAGTCGGCGTTCGTGCCCAGAATCACCCCGGCGTAGACCCTCTGTAGTTCAGCGGTGACCGGACCGATCTTGCCCGTACCTACCGGACGGTGATCGATTTCCAGTATGGGAGCGATATCGGATGCGGTGCCGGTGAAGAAGCACTCGTCAGCCACGTAGAGCTCGCTCCTGTCTACCTGCCGTTCGATTGTGCGAACACCCAGCTTGTC
>JAWOGR010000139.1:0-11459 GCA_046496625.1 Dehalococcoidia bacterium
GAGGGCTATCTCTACATCGCTCAGCCACCCCTCTACCGCCTCAAGTCGGGCAAACAGGAGTTCTGGCTTTACTCCGAGCACGAGAAGGAGGAACGCCTCAGGGAACTCAAATCAGACAAGGCGGAAATCCAAAGATACAAGGGACTCGGAGAGATGAGCCCCGAACAACTGTGGGAGACTACTATGAACCCCGCCGTTAGAACGCTGCTGCAGGTGCAGGTGGATGATGCCATAGCGGCCGACCAGGCCTTCCGTATGCTGATGGGAGACGAAGTGCTGCCCCGCAAGAGGTTCATCCAGGCGCACGCCTTGAGCGTCAGAAACCTCGATGTCTAGCCGATCGGCTACTAGACAGGTGCCGTGTATAGCCCGTGTTCGTTTATATAGCGCTCTACGCTCTCAGGCACCAGATAACGAATGGACATGCCGTTGTGTACTCGCTCACGGATTCCTGAAGAGCTGATCTCTATCAGCGGCATATCCAGTTGAACGATCTCATCTAGCAGCCCCGGCATTGCCTCCTTCAGGTGTTTGAGATCTCGAGAGCCAAGTCTGGGGGCAACCACCAGCCTGCACAACTGTACGAGCTTCGCCGGTTGCTTCCACACAGGCAGGTCGGCAAGTGTATCGCGTCCGAGGATGAAGAAGAGGCTGGCTTCGCTGCCGTACCGCTCTCGCAGCTCCATCATCGTGTCCACGGTGTAAGAGGGGCCGTGACGCTCCACCTCTGTGACACAGAGCCTGAACCGCGGGTTGTCCGCTATGGCGTGGCGCGCCATCTCAACCCTGTGGTTCGCCGGGATTATATCACTGCCCTGTTTGCGCCATGGCTGACCCGCGGGTACGAACAGAACTTCCTCCAGTCCCAGCCTTGTTCTTGCTTCCTCTGCGATAATGAGGTGGCCTGTATGGATAGGATCAAACGTGCCGCCAAGGACGCCTATGTTCAATGCTCTATCTCCTCGGCCTGGGGCGGAACACTGCTATCTGGGGAGGGATAAACGGCTGCTCCGCCCCTCTGCACTGCTTAACCATGTCCTTCGCCCTGTCCACCAATTCTACCACGCCCTGGCCGCTGCACGCGGATATACAAAAGACCGGCACTGCCAGTTCATCGAGTTGGGACCTGACCTTTGAGACACTCTCCTGCGCTTCAGGAAGATCGAGCTTGTTCGCCGCCAGGATTCTCGCCTTGTGCTCCAGGCCGCATCCGTACTTAGCTATCTCGGTTTCAAGCTGACTCAGTTCCTCAAGTATCGATGGAGAACTCCCATCGAGTAGCAGAATCAGCACCCCGGCTCTCTCAGCATGCCTCAAGAACGCGTTCCCCAGCCCCTTCCCCAGATGAGCCCCATCGACTAGGCTCGGAATCTCAGCAACAACGAAAACCTCCCGGTCGCCCGCCAGAATACCCACCACGGGCTCACGGGTCGTGAAGGGGTAGGCTGCGATGTCGGGTCTTGCCCTCGTGATCTTAGACAGCAGTGTCGACTTCCCCGAGTTCGGATGACCCACAATGCAGATGTCGGTTGCGGGTTTCACCTCCAGGATGACGCGTCGCTCTTCTCCCGCCTGGCCCTTTCCGGCGACCTCAGGAGCCTGATTCACCGCCGTCGCAAAACGGACGTTGCCCGGTCCTCCCCTGCCCCCTCGAGCAACCACAATCTCATGCCCATCAGCGCTCAGATCGGCCAGCACACTCTCCCGCCCCGGCTCGCTACCCGATATCACCATAGTGCCGATGGGCACCACGATAGTCAGGTCTTCGCCGTTCTTGCCTTTCTTCCGCCATCCACGTCCTCGTCCTCCAGCCCCGGCCCGGAAGGAAGTCCGCTGCCTGAGCAAGCCCAGATCGCCAACGTCAGGCCGGGCCACTATGACGACACTGCCGCCATCACCACCATCACCACCATCGGGCCCGCCAAAAGGCACATACTTCTCTCTCCGAAAGCTAACACAACCATCCCCACCAGCTCCACCCTGAACAAGGATCTCTCTTCTATAGTCCATATATAAACAAGCCTAACTTAAAAGAAGTATATCATTGACTAATTGTAATCATAATGGATGTGGTTGTATATGGTGATTCAGTATGGGGATTGCACCGTGCGTGAGGCCACTCCCCCCAATTGAGGAACAGGTTATGCACAAATCACCGCGATTTCTGCACAGATTGTCGTCTTTGTTTCACGCCGGCCGTCTTGCGAGCGGTGAGTTTCTCGCTGATCTCGGCCACCTGACGGGAGACACTCGGATTGGTGTTGAGCTCCGCGGCTATCTTATCGTAGCCGTGAAGGATGGTGGCGTGGTTCCGGCCGCCCAGCTCGCGGCCGATCTCGCTCAGGGAGCAATCTTGTTCCCGGCGTATCAGATAGACTGCTATGTGTCTGGCAAGTGTAGTCCGCTTATCTCTCTTCTTACCGGTCAGGTCGTCCACCGTAAGACTGAAATGGTCGGACACCATCTGCAGTATTGCCCTGATGTCCTGCTTGCAGGTTGTGCTTGTTAACAACTTGTTGACACTCTGGGGAGTTAGCCTGGCCCCGGTCAGCTTTGTTTGGGCGGTGAGATAGACCAGGGCGCCCTCAAGCTGGCGCACGTTTCCGCAGACCTTCTCCGCCACAATACGAAGCACGTCTTCCATCTGATGGAGTACAGACTTATCTGTCTTGGCGCGCAGGATGTCCATGCGCGTCTCAAGATCCGGCTGCTGTATGTCGACTACCAGCCCCCCTTCAAGGCGGGACTTGACCTTGCTGCTGAGCGACTGCATGTCTTTGGGCGCGCAATCGGCGGTGACGACGATCTGACGGTTGCTGCTGTATAACTCATTGAAGGTGTGGAAGAAGCACTGTAGCGTCTGTTTCTTATCGATCAGGAAGTGAACGTCATCGAATAGCAGGATATCAATGACCCTGAACTTGCTGCGGAACCTGTCAACCTGATTCTCTCTGACCGCCGCAACGAACTCGCTGGCAAACTGCTCGGCAGTTGTATAGGCTGCCTTCAGTCCATGGTGATTGGTCAGATGCCCGATGGCATGCAACAGGTGTGTCTTGCCCTGGCCGGTGCTGCTGTGGATGAAGAGAGGGTTGTAACTGACCCCCGGATTCTCAGCTACCTCCACAGCGGCGGCATATGCCATGCGGTTGAAATCGCTGACGACGAGATTGTCGAAGGTGTACCTGGGGTTGAATACGTGACGGGCGGCCTTTGTGCTTGTCCCGCCATCGGTATAGTGTACCGAGAGGGGTGCCGCCGGTTGTTCACCGTTGTGAACCAGAAACTGAACGTCCACGTTCTTGCCAAGGATGGCGATCAGAGTCTTCCTTACCAGAGGGTAGAGACGCCTGGACAGCCACTCGGCAACAAAGATGCTGGGGACACCGACAACGAGGAGATCGTCTTTGTAGCTTACCCCCTGACTATCACTGAGCCAGGTGTTGTAGTTGGCCCTGCTTACCTGTATCTGAAGCTCCCCTAAGACTCTCTTCCAGATTTCCTTTGCTGACTGCAATGTATCCCCACTTCCGACAACGCTCAGCTACAGGAATAGCTGAAATGAGTATCAAGGCGAGGGTAGATCCTCGGTTGTTGCCTGTTAAAAGGATACCAGTTCCTCTGCATCGTGCTCTAGGCGATCTTTGACATAATGAGGGAAATTGTCGAAAATAGTTCCCTATATGAATGTGCGCACGGTCTTCATGGGCACTCCTCAGTTTGCCGCAATCATACTGGAGTCTCTGTTGGAGAGTCCCTGCCGGATGGTCGCAGTGTACACTCAGCCCGACAGACCTGCCGGCAGGAGACACCGGGTTTCCCCTTCTCCGGTCAAGAGGCTGGCCATGGAGCGAGGAATACGCGTCATCCAGCCGGAGACCCTGAAATCCGGTGAGGCGGTGGACGAGTTGGCGGGCTTGTGCCCTGAGTTAATCGTTGTGGCAGCCTTCGCGTTCATCCTCCCCGGCGAAGTGCTCACTCTGCCCGGGTTTGGTTGTCTTAACATACACCCATCGTTGCTGCCGCAGCATCGGGGTGCGTCCCCCGTTGCCAACGCCATTCTCTGCGGAGATGACACCACCGGCGTTACCGTGATGCTGATGGACAGCGGTATGGACACCGGGCCGATTCTGGCCCAGGAGGAGGAGAAGGTTCTTCCGGAGGACACCGCAGGCTCGCTAGGTTCGAGGCTGGCCGGTGTGGGTGCCGGGCTTCTGCTGAAGACCCTGCCCGAGTGGCTTGGCGGCCGGGTCAGGCCGCAGCCGCAGGACGGTTCGCGGGCGACCTGCAGCAGGGTGATAACCGTCGAAGACGCCGAGTTGGATTGGCGGCTGCCGGCACTCGAACTATGGCGGAGGGTAAGGGCCTACAACCCCTGGCCGGGATCTTATTCCCGGTGGCGAACGAAGCGGATCAAGGTTCATGAGGCGGTGCCTCTGGACGATGCTGCAACGGGAGAGCCGGGAACTGTGATATCTCTGCCGGAACCGCCGGGAGTGGGGGTCATGACCGGCCGCGGCATTCTCGGCCTCGAGCAGGTACAACTGGAAGGGAAACAGAAGATGTCGGCGGACGAGTTCGTGCGCGGGAAGAGAGACCTCATCGGCTCTGTGCTCGGGTAGGGCTTGCTGTCGCAGGCCCCGTAGCCGATCGACCTGACTATGGCTACTCTCGCCGGCGGGAGCCCATCCTCAACAGTGAGTACACTCTCTCTACCTGTCGCCTCGTATCCTCCAGCGAGCCATCGTTGGCGATGACGAAGTCGGCGGATTTGACCTTCTCGTCAAGTGGAAGCTGGGAGGCGATCCTTCTCCGGGCATCCTCGGCCCTCATCCCCCTTTCCTCTAAGCGTCTCAGTTGGGCCTCCTCGCTGGCGTAGACTACTATGGTCCTGTCTACGACTATAGGTAGAGCAGCCTCATGCAGCAGCGGGATGTCCTTTATGATGATGGCATCGGGATCGAGCCTCCTGATATCCTCCGTGATCCTCTCGTCCTCCTCAACCACCTGCGGATGCACAATCTGGTTCAATCTGGCCCTCTTCTCCTCGTCGGTGAAGACCATGTCTGCCAGCTTCCGGCGGTTCAGGGTCTGATCCTCATTGAGGAATTCGTCGCCGAAACACTCGACTATCTCCCTCCACGCCTTCGAGTGCTTATCGACCGCCTTCCGGGCCAGTTCATCCCAATCGACTGTATAGGCACCGAGCTCCCTGAAGAAGCCGGCTACTGTGCTCTTGCCGGTGCCAACACTTCCTGTAAGCCCGACCACAATCATCGGTGCGCTTCCTTCACCTCTACAATGGCTTCTTGGCCGATAACCTTCGATAGTAAGGGGAATGCGACAAATACAGGGCTGCCAGAGGATTGTGTCCCGTAACCCTGTCCTTCACCGCCAGCACCGTCATCGGGACACGGCAGTACTGGATAAAGAGGGTATCGTGCCCGATACAGAGTCCCAGCATGATGGCCAGATCGACCGGAGCAGTGTTGAGCACCTCCGCCTGCACTATGGGGTTGCACATTGACTCCCAGGCGTCGGGTCCACCTATATGCTGATCCGGCCTGATGCCGATCCTTTGCTTGGCCGTAGCTCCCGCTTTGCAGCATACCGAGACAACCTCGAACTCCCTGCTCTCGAGAATGTCGGATAACATCCGCGCCTCTTCTCTCAGTCCGAGGCAGAATGCCAGGCCCAGTCTCCTGTAGCCGCACTTAGAGGCAAACTGGATCAACTCTTCAATCCGGGGGATCTTGGTTCTCAGGCCCTCCTCCGTGCGTTCGTAGCATTCGAACTCCTGTATTGAGGCCATGCGTGCCAGTTCCTTGACCCCGGGCTTGTCGTACTCAGAGACAGCCGTGGCGATCAGATCGGGGGCGGATTTCATGGGGCAGAAAGGGGGAGCGTCGTCGATGGTGGGAACCTCCCCGATCCCCATGACAGGGCTGCATACTACCTTACCACATTTGGCGCACGTCGGATGTTGTGTATCGGTCATGGTCATAACTCCTGTTTCAAGAGGGGCTGCCACGGGGAGCCACTGGCTTTGCTGTCAGTGTCAGGTCGGCGGCGGAGCGTCTCGGCGGGATCGAGCGGGCTCGCTTCAGGGATGGAGGCTTCATAGACGTTGACAACCCTGGCAAGATTTCTGAACTCGGCCTGTATGCGGGCCAGATGATCAGGCGGCAATGGGTGCGCATTGCACGGGCGCAACGGTGTATTGATCTGAACCTCATCGGGAGAAAGGCTGTGGGCGAGGTCCGCTATATCTCCCGCATTAGCTTCGTTGGCTTTAACGAACATTATCTGAAGGGCCAGCTTGCCCCGGAATGTGTCCCTGAATCTTCTCATGCCATCAAGTATCAGGCTAAAGGATAGGCTGGTGGCGGGTCTGTTGACGAGTGAAAACACCTCCTCGTTGGGCGCATCCAGCTTGGCCACAACAACGTCAGCCCCGGCCAGCCTTTGCCTCACGTCCTGGCGGAACATAAGTGAGCAGTTGGTAAGAACAGCTATGGGCAGACTCAGGATTGGCCTGGCAAGGTCAATTGCCTCGCCTAGATTAGCAGCCAGTGTGGGCTCTCCCATGCCAGAGAAGGTGGCGAAGTCGGCTTCTATCGGCTGCATGGATCTGAGTTCCCTGCCCAGCTCTTCGAGTCCTATGAACTCGGTTGGCTCTGTGACAAGACGACTTGTTTCACCCAGCTGGCAGTAGACGCAATTGAAGGAGCAGATCTTGCTCCTGGTGTTCAGAAGGTCTATCCCAAGTGACCTGCCCAATCGCCACGAAGGAACAGGACCATAGATAATCGCCATTTCAGGGCCCACCATTCTGCGGACAAACCCCTATGCGGCAATGGTCCTTTCTGGATGAGGTCTGCCGGATACGACAGCGATTGCAGGACCCGGGCACCCTGTCATGCTCGATCATCATTACGGTACGCTCTCTTCCAGGGTTCGTTCCTCGTCAGGAAGTAGTCTTTGATAGCGGCCTTCAGCGTGTCTGCTGCCAGGAGGGCGCAGTGCTGGCTCTCTTCGGGCAGGCCGCCCAACGCATTCAGCACGTCGGCCTGGGTGATCTTGCGGGCTTCAGCGATGCTCCTGCCTGTGGCCATCTCAGTGACCATACTGCCGGAGGCGATGCTCGGGCCGCAGCCGTCGGTCATGAACGTGGCGCCGGCAATCGTGTCGCTGCTGACTTTTATCCATACCTCCATGGTGTCGCCGCAGGATCCGGTTTCTCTGGCAAACCCATCGGCATTCCGCATCATTCCCAGGTTCTTCGGGTTCATTGCGTGCTGAACAACCGTTTCTGAGTATACGCTGCGGGCATCCGCCAGGATCAGGTTCTGAAGGTCGTTAGAGTCTGCGTACAAGGTCTCCCCTCCTATCTACTTGACGGTGGTCGATATGGCCCGGACCAGAGAGTCACCCAGCCCGGTCACGACTTCGCCTTCATAGCTCTCGATCCTGCCTTCGTCGCACAGTCTGGCCAGATCGGGGTCTATGGGTAGCTGGCCGAGCAGCGGGGCATTGACAGCCCTGGCCATCTCCTCTCCCCGGCTGCGACCGAATACCTCAATCCTCTTGTCGATCTCGGGTACGTAGAGATAACTCATGTTTTCTACCACGCCGAGGACACGTTTGTCCATTGTACGCGCCATGTTCACGGCCTTGTGAACGATCATCTCAACCAGGTCCTGAGGAGTGAAGACAACCACGACCCCGGAGATCGGGAAGGACTGCATAAGAGTTAGAGGTGCGTCGGCAGTTCCCGGAGGCAGGTCGACAAGCAGGTAGTCGAGCTTGCCCCAGAGCACGTCCTCGCCGAATTGCTTGATGGTGTTTCCAATCAGGGGGCCACGCCAGATCACCGCGTCTTCCTCGCTGGGGAGGAGAAGGTTGATGGACATGACCTCGATTCCCGACCTAGAAAGCACAGGCAGGATTCCGCTGTCGTTGCCGCTCGGGCGCTCGCTGAGCCCGAACATCTTGGGTATGCTGGGTCCGGTGATATCGGCGTCGAGTATGCCCACCTCGTGGCCGCGGCGTCTAAGAGAGATGGCGAGCAGGCTTGACACCAGAGATTTGCCTACGCCTCCTTTGCCGCTCATCACGGCGACCATGTGACCTATGTCATTGAGGTCCTTGGCCTTGGCGTCACTGTACTCTATGCTCACATCGTTAACGTCGGGCAGCTTCTCAACCTCTTCCTTTACCTTTTCCCTAATCCAGTCCTGTGCGCCGGGAACCAAGCCGGTCGATGCCAGCGCGATGTTCACCTTGTTGTCGGAGGTGGTTATCTTGCGCACCAGGTTCATATCCACTATGCTGCGTTTGACGGCGGGCACCATGATCGATTCCAGTCTTTCCATTACTTGCTGTTTATTCGCCATATGCTCTCCTCCGTACAGTAATGTTAATGGTCACAGATATTGCCCTCGGTAGTCAGCTGGCCCTCGAGATAACTCAGAACCGCCCTCTCCGGGTCGCTTTCCACGGCGCCGACAATCACCTCGATGCGGTGTTGCTGGAAAAGGCCCTGTGCCCGCGATCCCATACCTCCGGCGATAACCAGGGCAACACCTTGCTCGGCCAGCCATTCCGGCAACAGCCCCGGCTGATGCCCGGGCGACGGCACCAGTTCCTTCCTTATGATTTTCCTCTTGTCTTCGTCTGCGTCGATCAACGCGAAGAACTCGCAATGACCGAAGTGCGGCGACACTCTCCCGCCGCTGACCGGTATCGCATATCTCATAATAACCTCCGTATAGCTTTGTCTACTGTATGTCTATCCATGTATCTATCCTTCTAGTGCCGCCTGCAGGGGTTCCCCGTCACCTTGCCGCAATCGAGACTTCTGGAGTCGTGAATTGGCATCTACTGCGCTAACTCCTCTCAAAGCCTGTTCTGAGTGAGACCACCTGCCTCACGAACCGACGCCTCAGGTAGGACTACTCGGCGCACAAGATTTGCCAGAAGCAGTACCAAAGGATGAGAATACACGGCGGGGCTTCTCTGTCCCGCATTTGGGGCATTTCACATCGTGGTCGCTACTGGTCATGCTTCGTCGCAGCTCAAAACGTTCGCCACACCTGGGGCACTCGTATTCGTAGATCGCCATGTTATGTTATCCCTGGCTGCCGTTTGTCAGCATTATCCGGAGCGTATTCCATATTCTTTCCATCTCACGACTGATGCTACCGTTTGTGTATTCGACTATAGGGACTCCGTGAACTATCGATTCGGTAACAACGTTATCAAAAGGAACCTTTCCTACGACCGTAACTCCCTGGCTCAGACACTGGCTCTCAATCTGCCGTGAATTCTCCTCATTCAAGTCGTGCTTGTTGATGCAGACCGCCGCCGGGACACCGAAGTGGCGGCAGACGCCCAGTACTCTCTCCAGGTCGTGCATTCCTGAGAGGGTTGGCTCGGTGACCAGAAGGGCCAACGCTGCTCCTGACAGGGAGGAGATGACGGGACAGCCGATACCCGGGGGTCCATCACTGATAATATAGTCCATGGCTTGCTCTTCGGCAACCTTCCTGGCCTGCTGCCTTACTACCGCTACGAGTTTCCCTGAATTCTCTTGAGCTACTCCCAGCCGGGCATGGACAAGAGGGCCATATCTGGTATCGGAGATGAACCAGTAACCGGCCATGTTCTCCCTCATCGTTATAGCTTCAGTCGGGCATACGTGGCGACAAAGGCCACAACCTTCACACGATACCTCGTCAACCTGGAAATCCTTGATTGCGTGGAAGCGGCAAAGATCCTCGCACAGTCCGCACTCGTTGCATCTGTCCGGGTCTATGCAGGCTACCTGCCCGCTCCAAAACTCGTTTTTCTCTCTCTCCAATGGGCTTAGAAGCAGGTGAAGATCTGCCGCGTCAACATCGCAATCGGCAAGCACCTTTCTCTCTGCGAGAGCGGCCAGCGCTCCGACTACGCTGGTCTTCCCTGTGCCTCCTTTACCGCTTAGAACTATGATTTCTTTCATCAATCATCTCCGTGACCCTGTCAAACAGGCGGAGGAAGCTGCTCTTCCACTCCGGCTTGCCGGCGACCAGGGTGATTCCGCGCGAGTAAAGACGGGCTATCTCCGTATCCAGCGGTATGGTAAGCAGAACGGGTATGCTCTTGTCGTTGCAGTAATCCTCCACTCTACTGTCGCCTACACCCGCCCGGTTGAGCACGACTCCGCAAGGAATGCCGAGTTCTTGCACTGTCTCGACGGCAAGAGCCAGGTCGTTGAGCCCGAAGGGTGTGGGCTCGGTGACCAGGATACAGAGATCGCTGCCCCTTATTGCCTCTACTACGGGACAGGATGTACCGGGCGGAACATCGATGAGGGCTATCCCATCCCGATCTGCCTGTTCCTTGACCTTTCTGATGATCGGAGGCGCCATGGCCTCACCCACATTGAGCTTGCCCTGGACAAGATCGACTGCGCCTGAGCAGCCCCATTCAACAACCCCTATCTCGCGGCTCTCCTCGATGATGGCCTGGTCAGGGCAGAGGTAAGAGCAGGCACCACAGCCATGACAGAGCTGAGGGAAGGTCAGCACGCGGTTACCCAGCACGGCAATGGCATTATAGGCGCACACATCGGCACACTTCCTGCAGTAGGAGCACTTCTCCTCGTTGACCCTGGGGACTGGAATGGTCACTGTCTTGCTCCCCGTGATCTCAGGCCTGAGGAACACATGGTCGTTTGGCTCCTCGACATCACAATCAAGGAGCTGGATGCGAAAGCGGTCGCTCAGCGCAAGAGCCAGGCTGGTAGCGACCAGGGTCTTTCCGGTGCCGCCCTTGCCACTGGCAATGGAGACTCTCATGCTATTCCCTGACCATTCTGGCACCACATTTCGGACAGGCCAAATCGTAGCATGGAGCACCTACTTGGTGAGCTACACTCGCCCCGCAGTTGGGACAAACGCACATGCCACCGGGGCCTGCCCCGGGTCGACTACCCGCCCTCATTCCCAAACCCCTGCCACGTCCTGGTTGCCTACCCGTTCCCTGCCCCGGTCTGTATGGACCCGTACCATCTCGTCCGGGCATTGCTCTACGTCCCCTTACCCAGTTGCGCGATGCGACGCTGGATGTCATCCATCTGCTTTGCCATGGTCTCGATCTGAGCTTTGAGTTCCTCTATCTTCTCCTCGGGGGTGGTTGCCTGAGGGGCTCCCTGTGATATCATTCCCCGTCCCGTACCCCTGCCCGTTCCTCGCCCTCCACCCACGCCTACCCCGTAATGGGAGGCGACGCTGGGCTGAGCATTCGGCTGCAGCTTGCCTGCTTTGTAGGCTTCGACGGCGTCTCGTATCCGCCCGGAAGCGCCGGTAACTACCTGTATCCCTGCTGCCGAAAGGGTTTGGTAAGCGTTGGGGCCGCAGTTGCCCGTGAGTACCACCCCTACCCCCTTTTCAGCGATCGCCTGTGCAGTACTGATG
>JAWOGR010000152.1:0-3876 GCA_046496625.1 Dehalococcoidia bacterium
GCGTTTCCCGAGTATGATCGTTACGCCGATGTTCTTGAGACCATTGAGGACCATTACGCGCATGATCCTGATAGAGCCAGGGAGATAATCCACGACAGGATGGAGGACCTGGGTGCCGAACTGATCGATGAGAAGTGGCATTTCAATGGCGATGAGATTGTTATCAAGTTCATAATACGAACCGACCTGTATCCGCCTCTGTACCCGGCAGGGGGCGAGTACATTGCCAGCCTGATGGAATGGGTGGGCTTTGAGACTGAAAGGATGCTTCTGCCTTTCGCACCTGCTATCAGGATCTGGCAGCACGATGATCCACTCTCAGGCACTTATCATGCGGTTACCGGGGGATGGAGTATCCAACAAATATCTAGAGACAAAGGCTATCGTTTCTACACGAGCGATACGCGATTTGTGAGACCATGGGCGCGCTGGATGGCTCTGGAGCCGCCTCAGGAGTACTTTGATGTCGCGACGAGGTTGTATGATCGGGAATACGGGTCCATGGCAGAGCGGCGAGAGCTATTTGAGAAGGCCCTGTGGATGCGTATGGAGTTCTCTCCCCAGATCCTGCTGGCTGACGTAGCTGGAGTCAACCCACTAAGGAGCAACCTCGGAGTTCGAACGGACCTGTCATCCGGTTTTGGCTGGGGCACTGTACAGACTATACACTTCATTGATGACGAAGGCGAGCCAGTGATCGGTGGAACAGTGACTGGTGAGCAGTATCTCGTGCTGGCTGAGCCGTGGAATCCTGTGGATGGCTCGGCAGCGGCAGCCGATCTGAATATTTTCCGAAATATGCTACAGGAGAGAGGGTTGATGCCCGACGGGCGTGACGGGCTGGTACATCCGTGGCGCATCGAATCGGCCGCTGTTATAGTAGAGGAAGGTCTGCCCGTTCAGAAGACTCATGATTGGGTGACCCTCGACTTCGCAGAAGACATCCAATCTCCTGCTGATGCCTGGGTCGACTGGGACGCTTTGGCGCAGAGGTTCATAACGGTGGGAGAGAAGGTTGATCCCGGCTCTCCTTACTACGACGAAGACTTTGATCCATCGGCGCATGTTAAGTCAGTCGTATACTATCCAGAGGACCTGTACGCTGTCCCTATGCATGATGGCAGCACTCTATCGCTCGCGGATATCATTATGGCGATCATAGTTAGATTCGATCGTGCGAAGCCGGATAGTGCAATCTATGATGAGGCAGAGGTTGCCAGATTTGAGGGGTTCATGGCCAGTTTCAGAGGAGTGAAGATCGTATCCGAGGATCCTCTCGTTATCGAGAGCTACTCAAGAATATGGAATCTAGACGCAGAGTTGAATGTGACCACATGGTTTCCAGCTTATGGAGTCTATAGTCAGTTCGCTCCCTGGCATGTCATAGCTATTGGAGAGCTGGCAGAGATGGATAGGGCGCTGGCCTGGAGCAGGGACAAGTCCACGAATCTTGCCGTGGACTGGATGGACTACACCATGGGTCCCAGCCTGCAGATCCTCAGCGGCTACCTGGACGCAGCGATCGCAGGCAACTACATTCCTTACGAGTCAACCTTGGGACAGTACATCGCCACCGCCGATGCAGTTGAGCGGTACGCCAACCTGAGAGCCTGGTATGAAGAGGTGGGGAACTTCTGGACCACTACCGCGCCTTTCTACCTGCACAGTGTCAATCCGACATTGGGTTTTGTCGACTTGAGGCGGTTTGAGGATCACCCGGACCCGATAGACAGGTGGTTATTCCTCCTGGAGGATTTGTAGGATGTGAAAGCCTGCAACCGGCTTGATCATACGGATGGTAATCAGGGGGTGGCGGTTCAAGAACCGCCGCCCCCTGGCTGTTTCTCGGCCTCTGCTCGATCAGGTAGACAGCCAGTTGCGGAACACCGGGACGAGATGGACCGCTGAGAGGTAGCGATTGATTCAGACGATCTAGGCGTCGGGTTCGGGATCAGGGGTAGGCTGGTACCTGCGCATTGTGATGATGAGCCACGGCAAGAACACCGCCAGTATGGCCAGGTTCAGGACCTGCGCCTGATGCAGACCGAGGAGAACTGAGTCACCGACGCGGAGGAATCTTATGCCGAAGTCACCGGCGGCAAAGATTGAGAAGTAGAAGAACAAAAGCGAGCCCGGAGGCTTGA
Source organism: Dehalococcoidia bacterium (assembly GCA_046496625.1). Lineage (GTDB taxonomy): Bacteria > Chloroflexota > Dehalococcoidia > GIF9 > AB-539-J10 > RBG-13-51-36. The sequence continues at coordinate 2,145 of JAWOGR010000152.1, forward strand.
ACTTGTCCCGGAAGCGCCACACGATGGCGAGGGTCACCAGGTTCCACGCTATCTGGTATATCTGTGTTGGGTAGAGGGGCACTCCCCAGAATTCTGCCGGCATGCTCACACGGGGAGTATAGGTGACAGCGGCGGGGAAGTAGTCAAACGGACTTGGCTTGCCGTGACAACAACCGTTGATTGTGCAACCGATTCTGCCCATGGCCAGTGCTAGCGGTGTTGCGCGTGTAATCGCATCACCGATTCTCAGTAGCTCTGAGAGGCGGATTCTCGTCACAGCCATGTAGATGAGAGCCGCCGCGACGACTCCGACGACCATCCCGTTCTGAGCCTGCCCTCCAAAGCCGAAGATGGTTCTCGGGTCTCCTACGAAGCTGTCCCATTCATCGATCACGAATGCCAGCCTGCTGCCGACGAATCCGCCCAGAATACACCAGAGAAAGAGGCTGTAAAGATCTCTGTTGATGCCCAGTCTCCTTGCATCTCTGGGTATGATTATCACCATCGAAATGACCGCAGCAGCCAGCGTTATCCCGTACCATGTCACTGTGAGTGAGCCGATCGTGAAAGCGATGGGATCTGCGCTTATCGTTAGCATGTGTCTTTTCCTTCCTTCTAGGAGAAGATGGCGTTGACAAAGACCTCGGCATCGAAGGGAGCGAAGTCGGTTATCCCTTCGCCGGTACCGATATAGGCGATCGGGATCCCTAACTCATTGCAGACGGCGAACACCACTCCGCCTCTTGCCGTGCCGTCCAGCTTGGCCAGGATGATGCCGGTAACCCCCACCGCCTCAGTGAAGTGTTTTGCCTGGGCCAGGCCGTTCTGTCCCGTGGTAGCGTCCATCACCAGCAGAACCTGATGGGGCGCCGAAGCGTCATGCTTGGCTACCACCCTCCTGACCTTCTTGAGTTCCTCCATTAGGTTGAACCTTGTATGAAGGCGGCCCGCCGTATCGATGATCACCACATCGGCGTGCCGATTGTACCCTGCCTGCACGGCGTCATATGCAACCGCTCCCGGGTCCCCGCCCGGCTTGTGGGCTATGACCTCGGCACCCGCCTTCTCACCCCAGTGTTTCAGTTGATCGATAGCAGCTGCCCTGAACGTGTCCGCTGCCGCAAGTATGACCCTCTTTCCCTGCGAGGTCAAACTGTAAGCCAGCTTGGCGATACTGGTCGTCTTGCCTGAGCCGTTAACGCCGACGACCAGGATGACCCGGGTCGATCCTTCGTCCTGATCGCATCGGCACTCAGGATGACAAGAGACGAGCGACTCAGAATGACTGGTACTGTTGTTGTCACCCTGAGCGCAGCGAAGGGTCTCAAGATGCTGCCCCGGGTGGTGTGAGGTTCCCGGGCCCGACCGGTCGGAGTTCGGAATGGCAGACTGCTCTCCTCTCGTCGTGGCCGGGACGAACAGTTCGGGCGAAGACACATTGAGCAGACTTATCATCTCCCGTTGCAAGGCGTCCCGTATCTGAATGGTCTCTGAGAGCCTTTCGACCTTCACTCGCTGCTTGACTCTACTGAGAAGTGTGGCTGCGGTCTCGATGCCTACGTCAGCCGATACGAGCAGCTCCTCCAGTTCATCCCACACCTCATCGGTGATTGCGCCACGGCGGAAGATACCGGCTATCCTGCCGAACCAGGTCTCCCTGCTCTTTCGCACTCCCTGTTCTGTCTTATGTCTCAGATCGGCCAAGCTGCCCCCTTGTTGTGAGGTAGTGGAG
>JAWOGR010000048.1:0-3647 GCA_046496625.1 Dehalococcoidia bacterium
GTGTCCCGCCGCTCCGTCTCCCTGAACTCGACTTCATGCCCTACGACAGCCATCGGCTTTCGAGTCTCAGCCACCAGACGCTGGAGAGGGTTCGGACTCTGGCTGCGCTCGCGCTCGATCCAGGTGGTGAGAGCCCACCGCTGGTAGTGGCATCGGCCCTGGCGATCATGAACAAGACCATACCTCGCAGCGATTTCGCGGGTGCCTGCCGTATCCTGGAGCAAGGCATGACTGCCGATCCGATGGAGTTGCTCGGTCGCTGGCAGAGCATAGGTTATGAGATGGAGGAAACCGTTGAAGCACCGGGACAGATGAGCAGGCGTGGAGGTATCGTGGATATCTTCCCTCCCACCAGTCAGTTGCCGGTGAGATTGGAGTTCTTTGGCAACCGGGTTGAGAGCATGAGGGCTTTCGATCCCGAGAGCCAGCGGTCGAGTGGCATGGTATCGTCGGTGATCGTGACGCCGGTCAGAGAGTTCCTGCCGGCGCCGAATGGCTCCCGGCTTTCATCGCTTGACCTGCAGGGCTGCGACGATGAGTTACGCCAGCGTTTCGAAACCGACCTTGCCAGGTTAAGAGATGGAGAGTGGTTCCCGGGGGCCGAGTTCTACGCGCCTCTGTTCAATACAGGAAGCGCTTTCGATTACCTTGCTGAGGATGCCCTGCTGGTTCTGGACGAGCCCGAAGGAATCGAGCTCGTTGTAGGAAGGCTCAGCGAGGAAAGCGAGCAACTCAGGGCCGCCAGGATACATAGGGGCGAGCTTCCCCGGGATTATCCGTCACCCTATCTGGCTTGCGATGAGGTGAAGTCGCAGTTCGAGAGGAGGAACAGCCTGGATTTGCTCCCGTCTGTCAGCCCCGACACGTCGGCTGTCGATGATACGTGGACTCTTCCCTTTGCCAGGTCTCAGAGCTACGGAGGTCAACTGGAAAGGTTTCTCAAGGCGGCCCGGCAACTCGTGGGACAGAGACGGCGCGTGTTTGTGATTAGCCGTCAGGCCGATCGCCTGGCCGAGCTTCTTCAGAATCAGGACATTCATACTTCTCCGGCATCCAACATAGACGAAGTGCCTCCGCCCGGTTCAATCACCATTATTCGCGGCTCGGTTGACGGAGGATGGATTCTCGATGACAGGCTAACCCTCGTCACGGACACCGAGCTGTTCGGCTTCGTCAAACAACCGCGAGCGTCCGGAAGGAGGTCCCCGCGTCGCGCCTGGCTTCTTCCGCAACTCTCCGAAGGTGATTACGTGGTTCACATAGACCACGGCATCGCCCGGTTCAACGGTCTGACCCGGATGGCCTCACGTGGAATCGAGGGTGATTACCTTGTGCTGGAGTATGCCGCCGGTGATAGACTGTATGTGCCCACCGAGCGTATGGATCGCATCACCCGCTATGTCGGCGCCGGCGACCAGGCACCCCGGTTGAGCCGACTGAGGGGCCGTGAATGGCAGAGTACCAAGAGAAAGGTCAGGGAGTCGGTGGAGGAGATCGCCCGGGAGCTACTGGGTCTCTATGCTTCCCGCGAACTGGCGCCGGGCTTTGCGTTTTCTCCGGATTCGCTCTGGCAACAGGAGCTGGAAGCTTCCTTCCCCTATGTGGAAACGCCGGATCAGATCGAGGCGATAGCGGCGGTCAAGGAGGACATGGAAAAGGCCAGGCCTGCCGACCGGCTGATCTGCGGAGATGTAGGCTACGGGAAGACCGAGATAGCTTTGCGCGCCGCCTTCAAGGCGGTTATGGACAACAAGCAGGTCGCGATACTGGTTCCTACCACCGTGCTGGCCCAGCAGCACCTTGTTACCTTCACCGAGAGGCTGCAGACCTTTCCCGTGAAGGTCGAGATGCTCAGTCGCTTCTGTCCGCCGGAGAGAGAGGGCGAGATCATCCAGGGGCTGGCCGCCGGCACCGTGGACATATGCATCGGCACCCATCGTTTGCTGCAGAAGGATATTGCCTTCAAAGACCTGGGTATGGTGATAGTCGACGAAGAGCAGCAGTTCGGTGTCGTGCAGAAAGAAAAGCTCAGACAGATAAGGCAGGAGGTGGACACGCTGGCCCTCAGTGCTACTCCTATTCCCCGCACTCTTCACATGTCTTTAAGCGGGATCAGGGACATGAGCATAGTGGAGACGCCTCCTGAAGACCGCCTGTCGGTGAAAACCTACGTGGGCGTCTTCGATGCCGATCTCGTAAGGCAGGTCATATTGCGTGAGCTGGAGAGAAACGGCCAGGTATTCTTCGTCCACAACCGCGTTCAGAGCATCGGCCTGGTAGCTGAAAGACTGCAGGAGGCTGTGCCCGAGGCGAGGATAGCTATCGCCCACGGCCAGATGCACGAGGAGCAACTGGAGAAGGTGATGACCGACTTCATGGAAGGTGAGTATGACGTCCTGTTGACGACCACCATCATCCAGCTGGGACTGGACATGCCTAACGTGAACACGCTGATCATTGACCGGGCCGACAAGTTCGGCCTGGGTCAGTTGTATCAACTGAGGGGCAGGGTGGGGCGTGGCATAAACCAGGCTTACGCCTACTTCCTCGTCGACAAGGGCAAACGACTGACGCCTCAAGCCTACAAGAGGCTCAGGACTATAGTGGAGGCCACCGAACTGGGTTCGGGATTCGGCATCGCCATGAAAGACCTGGAGATCCGGGGAGCGGGCAATCTCCTCGGTGTCAAGCAGAGCGGGCACATCGCTGCCATCGGCTTTGATCTCTACTGCCAGTTGCTTGCCGGGGCGGTGGAGGAACTTAGGGCAAAGCAGTCCGGCGAGGCCAGAAAGAGCGTTATGGCAGGTCGGGACGACCAGTCGCCCAGCATATCTCTGCCACTGGATGCCTATATTCCGGAGGAGTATGTGTCTGATCTTGGCACCAGGCTCGGCCTCTATCACAGGCTGGCCGGGCTGCAGCACTTCAGCGAGGTAGAGAACATGGCCGGAGAACTGGAGGACAGGTTCGGGCCTTTGCCCGGGCCCGCCGGGAATCTTCTCTACATCGTGAGGGTCAGGGTGCTGGCAATGTCAGCCGGGGTGAGCTCGGTGTTCACGCAGGGGAGGCACATTGTGGTGAAGTCCGGCGAGCCCGTCATTGCGACCATAGCGAAGCAAGCCCCGGGCAGGGGCTGCGATGGCGCGGTCAGGATAGCCACCACACAGATCAGGCTGGACACCAGGCTACTGGGGAACGGGTGGAGGGAGGTACTTGAGGAGATACTGAGGTCCAGCTGTGTCTGAACCTGCCTGAAAGCTTCCCTCACGGCTATCCGGGGGCGAATGGAACTATCCCATGTCCGCAGTACCACTTTCTGGCGTCATTGATACTTTTGGGTGATTGTGCGGTGCAGTGAAGTAAGGTACTCTTGAGGCAGGTTAGCTGAGCAAGAGACCGGAAAAGATATGGCTAGTGAGGAACGATTAAGCAACCTGCTGACGCTCCGGGAGGTAGCCCGTATGCTGCGCATTCATCCCAACACCTTGCGGCGCTGGAGCAATGAAGGGCGTATAAGGGCGTATCGCATCAACTCGCGTGGCGACCGCAGATTCAAGCGCGAGGAGGTGGCCCGCTTCGTCGCAGATCTGAACGGCGAGTCCGACATGCTGAAGAGGATTCTGTCTAACCGCTAACCCCTTTGCTTA
>JAWOGR010000099.1:0-9621 GCA_046496625.1 Dehalococcoidia bacterium
CTGAGCGGAAGCTGTACGACGGTGTGACCGAGTACATCCGAGAATACTACAACCTCGCTCAGCAGGAGGAGAATCAAGCCGTCGGCTTCACGATGGTCATCTACCAGAAGCGACTCGTCTCGAGTATCTATGCAATCCGCAAGTCACTCGAAAACCGGATGCGTGCGATCCAAAGCGACGCTGTCGCCGAAGAGCTCCCCGAAGACGTCCAGCAACTGATTCCGCGGTATAGCACTGAGCCAGAGACGTTGACTGACGCAGAGAGGACACGAGTTGAAGAGGAACTGGAGACGGTGACACTTACTCAGAACCAGTCACAGGTTCAGGCCGAACTCGACCGCGTCAAAGAGCTCTGGCAACAGGCGAAAGAAATCAAGACGGATAGGAAGGCACAGCTGCTCAAGCACGCGCAGAGTGAGTGGCGTCGGATCAGGAACCGAAGCCACGACGATGCGCTCCACTCCCTCAGGGAGTTCTGGCTGTTCGGCCTGCCGTATCATGTTGTCACACGCGTCCTCCAATCCCAGCTCGCCCAGCCCTGCCAGGTAAGCGGCCTCCAGTCGGGCCATGTCTTGCCAGCGCTCCTGCTCCTCCAGGATACTGCCGTGCCTGGCATATATGTGGGCTATGCTGTGCCCTCCGTCTGCGAGGGTGTCGCGCAGCCTTTGCAGCAGGCCGCCGGTGTGCATTGCCCATGTGAAAGACTGCTCGGGGGTTCGTGCCGGGAAGAACGCGCTGTACTGATTGAGATCGGCCTTCATGAGCACGTCTATCCAGACCGCCGTGGTCTCCGCCTGATTGGCTACCCTGCCTGGCGCATGATCGGAGCGAAGGAAGAATGCAGGTGTCACTACTCTGGGCGATAGAAGTGCTGTATTCTGCCCGGCGCAGTGCATGGCCAGTGCCTCCCGCAGCCTGCGCCCGGCCTGTCTGGTCGGTGCTACTATAAGATGAGACTCCAGGTCAACCGGGCCTGAAAGCTGCGACGGCAGCAGGAACTGCCGGACCCTTTCCGTAACCGGTCCGTCCCAACCTAAGAAGTGTCGTTCTACAGTCATGAGTACGGCCCCTCAATCATAGAAGCTATCAGTAGCACGTGATTATGGGGCCTATTATAACCCAATCCACAGCGCTGGCAGCGAAGCATAGAGAGTCTCGAATACACATTAGCTTTGAGTGTTGCGCATCAACTTGAAGTGTTACTCAATTGGACACAACACCGCTATGCGGTTCGTCGTTTTGCATTGGGTGAAACAAGCGTCGGTACAGAACGCTGACATGCTGCTAGGTCCCGCGAGATTGAGTGCCAGCCACATGACTTGATTTCCTTAGCTCCGTTTGCTAGAATGCTATCAGAAAGGAGGCAAGCGGGCTCCGCCTTTTTTCGAAGCTACATGGGGTTCAGGTGGTCGGAGGTTCAAATCCTCTCACCCCGACATTGAACTCGGTTCCACTTTCAGGAATTCTACCGACATCGCCGACTTCTGCTGTTCTCAGTACAATGACCTTGTTGAGCCGCTCTGCTGCTGTCTTCTGAGTTCCGGGCAGGGGCTGACGGCAAACTCTCAGAGCGACTCTGACGGTGGAGTGTACCGGTCGCCCGGAGGCAGACCCGGGGTGGCCGCGTGCTTCTGGGGCACTCCGCGAAGATGATGACTGAGTTGGTGTGGATCTATCTGCAGGGCGTTCCCGGGCTTCATTCTTAGTGGCGGAGAGGGTGGGATTCGAACCCACGGTCGCCAAAGGCGACACACGCTCTCCAGGCGTGCCTGTTCAACCACTCCAGCACCTCTCCGTCGTAGCGATGCTTTATGTCAACCTTAGCAGGTCGACAGGCTGTTGACGATGCCTTCCTGCTGCGGAGAGGGTGGGATTCGAACCCACGAGGCATTGCTACCTACCGCTTTTCGAGAGCGGCGCCTTCAGCCACTCGGCCACCTCTCCCTACATCGCGTCGTCATTATAGCATACAGGGCATTTGCGACTGCTTTGTCGTGGCGCGGTCTTGGACTATGTAGTATGATTGCCGTACTTTGTCTGGCCTGAGGGAACAGCTTTGATCTGGGTAGCGTTCGGCGTCTGCCTGACGGCCATCCTGTTCGCCGGAACAAGGCTTGCCAGATACGGGGATGCTATCGCCGAGAAGACGGGTCTGGGGCGGATATGGATAGGGCTAGTGCTGATTGCCGTTATCACTACCATGCCCGAACTGGTCACCTCAGTAAGCTCGGTAGCATTGGTCGGCTCACCAGATCTCGCCCTCGGCACCCTTCTCGGGAGTTGTTGCTTCAACATTCTGGTATTGGCTGTGCTAGACGGGCTGCACCGGCGCGTGCCGGTCCTGTCAGCTGCAAGCCGGAAGCATGCTTTGGCCGCCGTATGGGGAGCACTGCTCATTGGTATCACCGGCATGAGCATATGGGGTGGTGAGAGGCTTTCCTTCCTGACCATGGGCTGGTTGGGTGTCCCCAGCCTTGTCATCCTGATACTCTACTTGCTGGGGATGTGGTGGATGCTCCGTTCCGAACGGAGAGACAGGCAGGGTTCTGTGCCGGAAGTGCCTGCTCAGTATGATAAGCTTGATCGTAAGACGGTCTACGTCAGATTTGCTCTGGCGGCGGCAGTGGTCATCGCTGCGGGTATAGCGCTATCGCATATTGGAGACGCGATAAGCATCGCGACCGGATGGGGTAGTACCTTTGTCGGCACATTGTTTCTGGCGATTGCGACCTCTGCGCCCGAGTTGGTGGTTGTCATCAGTGCTCTCCGCATGGGGGCTGTAGACCTGGCAGTGGGTGATGTGCTGGGTGCCAACATGCTTAACATGGCCATTATCGTGGCAGTTGATGTTGCACACGGCCCGGGTTTCGTCCTCTCATCGGTGACCGGGGGGCACATCACTGCGTTCGTGGCAGTGGCGATGAGCCTCGTGGTTGTCGCGGGCCTCAGGCTGAGGCAGAGGCGCAAACTACTGGGAGCTGTCAGCTGGTACGTGCCTGTTCTTATTGCGCTGTACGTTATTGGTGCCTATGCCCTGTTTGCATGGGGGACGGGTTTGTGATAGATTGTTGAGGATCTGTGTCCACTCCGACAGGAGACAAAGATAGCCCCTGTAGCTCAGAGGATAGAGCACTGGCCTCCGGAGCCAGGTGCAAGGGTTCGAGTCCCTTCAGGGGTAGTTTCACGGTGATATTCAGATTCTCTTATGGCTGAACTTCTTCAGATAAGGTGGCACGGCAGGGGTGGTCTGGGAGCTGTGACTTCGGCGGAGTTGGTTGCCCGGGCTGCTATCAGCGAAGGCAGGTATGCTCAATCCTTCCCCAGCTTCGGCCCGGAGAGGAGAGGTGCTCCTGTCATTGCCTTTCTCAGGGTCAGCGACGAGTTCATCAGAATCAGGACGTCTATCTACGAGCCCGACGTTGCTGTGGTGCTCGACCCCGGGCTGTTACGCGCAGTTGATGTGACCGCCGGTCTTGTAGACGGAGGCACGATCATAGTCAACTCCACGAAGTCGCCCGCTGAGCTGAAGTCCGAGTTCGGCTATAAGTGGCCGGTAGCGACGGTTGATGCTACAAGAATCGCCAGGGAAAAGATCGGTCTGCCGATAACCAATACAGCCATGATCGGATCTCTGCTGAAGGTTATCGAAATCGTGAAGATCGCCTCTCTTGAGGCGCAGTTCGAGGAACGTTTTGGATTACGGGCCAAGGGCAACATCGAAGCCATGAAGAGGGCGTTTGATGAGACACGGGTGAAGGCGTAAGCAATGGCAGACAATGTGACGTGGAAGAACATGCATATAGGCAGCATCATAACTGACGCCGGCAACGCCAGCTTCCGGAGGACCGGCGACTGGAGGACGGAGAAGCCTGTGCTGGATAAGGAGAGGTGTGTCCGATGTGCACTGTGCTGGATCGACTGCCCCGACGCTGCTATCAAGCCGGGTGATGACGGATACTACGAGGCGGACCTCTACTACTGTAAGGGATGCGGCATATGTGCCAGGATATGCCCCGTCGGGGCCATAGTCATGGTGGAGGAGGGAGAGCAATGAGCAAGCGGGTTGCGCTTGAGGCCTCCCACGCCGTGGCTGAGGCAGCCAGGATGGCCGATGTCGATGTCATCTCCGCCTATCCCATAACACCGCAGACCCATATCCCCGAGCGACTTGCCGAGATGGTAGCTGACGGCGAGCTAATCGCTGCCTATATTCCTGTGGAATCGGAGCACTCCGCTATGAGTGCATGCCTGGGGGCTTCGGCAATAGGGGCGAGGACTTTCACCGCAACTGCCGGTCCTGGGCTCGAGTACATGCACAACGTCCTGTATGTGGCATCATCGATGCGTCTGCCGGTGATCATGACTGTAGCCAACCGCGCACTGTCCGCGCCGATAAGCATCTGGGGAGACCACTCGGATGTCATGGCCGTCAGGGACACCGGTTGGATACAGGTGTTCTGCCAGAACAGCCAGGAGGCGTTCGACATGACGATCTGGGCGTTTCGTGTCGGTGAAGACAGAAGCGTGCTTTTTCCAGTTATGGTTCATCTTGATGGCTTCACCTTATCTCACGTCATTGAACCCATGTTTCTTCCGGAGCAGAGCGAGGTGGATAGGTTCCTTCCCAGGTTTCATTATCCATACCCGCTCAATCCCGACAGGCCCCTGACACACGGTGCCCTCGGTCCCCCGGACATCTACTCTGAAGCGAAGCTGGCACAGGAGGTCGCGCTGCGGGAGTCCAGGAGCGTGATACTAGCTGCCTGGGATGAGTTCGCGGGTATCTTCGGTCGTAGCTATCGCCCGGTAGAGGAGTATAGAACGGACGGCGCGGAGACACTTCTTCTTACCATGGGCAGTTATACCGAGACCGCGAAGATCGTGATAGATGAGAGGCGAGACAAAGGTGAGGCGGTGGGATTGATAAGCCTTCGTCTATGGAGGCCTTTCCCATTCGAGGAACTCCGCCGAGCTGTGCAGGATGCCAGGCTGCTCATAGTCTTCGACAGATGTATTTCCTTCGGTATGGGAGGGCCCGTGTTCTCCGAAGTCAGGTCAGCATTATACGATCAGGACAAGCGGCCCAAGGTGGTCGGCTTCGTGGGAGGGTTGGGCGGCAGAGATGTGTCTGAGAAGGAGTTTGGCTATCTCATCGACAGGGGGAGAGATGTTGCCAAGAAGGGCTCCGACAGGATGATTGAGACAGTGGGTATAAAATGAAGAGCAGGGATACAAGCATCAAGGCTGTCAGGTTCGGTGATGGCGAGGTAACCACCAAGGAGTATCTGGCGGAGGGGCACAACTTCTGCACTGGATGCGGTGAGTCTCTGGCGATAAGGATGGCCCTGAAAGCCCTGGGAGACAACGTAATCCTGGCCAATGCCACTGGCTGCGCTGAGGTGTGTACTACACCATTACCATATACGTCCTGGCGCATACCCTGGATTCACACTTTGTTTGAAAACGTCGGTGCTGTGGTCTCAGGTGTGGAGGCGGGCCTCAAGATCTCGATCAAGAAGGGCAGGTTGGAGGATAGAGGTATCAAGTGTGTGGCAATGGGTGGCGACGGTGCCACCAGCGACATAGGTCTGCAGGCATTGTCCGGGGCGTTTGAAAGAGGTCATAACTTCCTGTATATCTGCCTTGACAATGAAGCCTACATGAACACGGGGATCCAGAGGTCGAGTGCCACACCCTATGGAGCTGCCACCACGACTGCTCCGGCAGGCAAGCTGAGCATCGGACAGATCACCCGCAAGAAGAACATGCCCGCCATTGCTGCGGCCCATGATATACCTTATGTGGCGACGGCCTCGCCTAGTTACCGCCTTGACCTGATGAAGAAGATCAAGAAAGGGGCCGAGATCGAGGGCCCGGCCTATGTGCACATACTTGTCCCCTGCCCCACGGGTTGGAGGCACGGTGGCGATGTCACTATAGAGATAGGTCAGCTTGCAGTGCAGACGGGGATCTTTCCGCTATATGAGATCGAGTACGGACGTTACAGGTTGAATGCAGACCCGCCCAACAGGAAGCCCGTGAGAGAGTATCTCAAACTGCAGGGGCGGTATCGTCACCTGACAGATGATGATATCGAGACGGTTCAGGCAATGGTGGATACAGACTACGCAAAGCTAAAGGAGAAGGTGGAGGCTTTCCCGGCTTGAGCCGGTTAGAGATATGACTATGGTTATAGGGACAGCGAGCAAGGGTTCAACCAGGGTTTCCCGAGCGGTCAGGAAGGCTGTTGGACGCTATGAGTGCGATCCGGACATGCTGATTCAGGTTCTTCTGGATCTGCAGAGCGTGTTCGGATGGCTATCCCGTGAGGTGTTGAGCGAGGTAGGCGAGCAGCTTGATATTCCCATCACTCGGGTCTATCACATTGCCAGCTATTACAAGGCCTTCAGCCTTGTTCCTAGGGGTAAGCATATCGTGAAGGTGTGCATGGGGACGGCGTGTCAGGTGCGCGGTGCGCCACAACTCCTGAACGTGATCTCGGCTACGCTCGGGATGAAGCCGGGTGAAACATCGGAGGACATGAAGTTCACTCTTGAGACCGTGAATTGCCTTGGCTGCTGTGCCATGGGCCCTGTGGTTGCGGTTGATGGCGAGTATCACAGCAAGCCGTCGACTTCCAACCTGAAGAGACTCTTCGAAACCGGCAGGAGAGGAGAGAAATGAGTAGAAGGAGAATCTCCTCGCCGCAAGAGCTTGAGGCCCTGAGAAGTCGAGTACTCTCGAGAAGAGAGCCCGACAGGCCCGTTATCACCGTGTGTACCGGCACCGCCTGTCAGGCCTACGGCTCGCTGGAGGTCTACAGGAGATTCGTTGAGGAAGTGAAGAGCCAGGGCTTGCAGGGTGTGGTAGTGGAGGCGAAGGCCACTGGATGCCACGGGTTCTGTGAGCAGGGGCCTGTTGTAGTTATCTTCCCTCACGATATCTGCTATGTGAAGGTCAAGCCCGAGGATGTACCGGAGATTGTCTCGGCCACAGTGGAGGGGCGACAGGTGATAGAGAGGCTGCTTTACGAGAATCCGGTAACGGGGGAGAGAATTGCCAAAGCGTCCGATATTCCTTTCTACCGTCATCAGGTGCGTATTGTTTTCGGAGATAACCAGTATATAGATCCGAAGGAAATAGATGACTATATAGCGCTAGGTGGGTACAGTGCGCTGTCGAAGGCTCTGTCCCGGATGAACCCGGAGCAGGTTTTGGAGGAGGTCAAGAAGTCCAAGCTCAGGGGCAGGGGTGGAGGAGGATTCCCGACAGGGGTGAAGTGGGAGACCACGAGAAATGCCTCGCAGGGATCGAAGTACGTGGTGGTCAACTGCGATGAAGGGGATCCAGGGGCTTACATGGACAGGTCGATCATGGAAGGGAATCCGCATGCCGTGCTGGAGGGAGTTATCATCGGTGCCTACGCCATAGGCGCGGAAGAGGGTTTTATCTACGTGCGGCAGGAGTATCCGATCGCCTATGAGAACACGATGCTGGCTATTGAGCAAGCGCAGGAGTATGGTCTCCTCGGCAAGGACATTCTCGGGTTGGGCTTCAACTTCCGAGTAGTTGTTCATCGCGGGGCAGGGGCATTTGTTTCTGGAGAGTCGACTGCTCTTATGAGTGCTATTGAGGGGAGTGTGGGCGAGCCAAGGATGAAGTACATCCACACAGCGGTGAGTGGCATCAAGGGAAGACCGACATGCCTGAACAATGTCGAAACCTGGGCGAATGTACCAGTCATCATCAACAGGGGGGCTGAATGGTTCAGTTCTGTCGGTACGGAAGGAAGCAAGGGGAGTAAGATATTCTCACTGGTGGGCAAGGTGAACAACACAGGGCTTGTCGAAGTGCCGATGGGTATGACCCTGAGGCAGTTGATATACGATATCGGCGGTGGGATACCGAACGGAAAGAGTTTCAAGGCGGTCCAGACGGGGGGGCCTTCGGGAGGGGTTATCCCCGAGCAGTACCTGGATACTCCGATTGACTTTGATGAGCTTAACAAGCTCGGGTCTATGATGGGTTCTGGTGGAATGGTGGTGATGGATGAGGACACATGTATGGTGGATACGGCCAGGTACTTTATCGGCTTCTGTTGTGAGGAATCCTGTGGCCAGTGTATTCCCTGCCGTGAAGGACTGCGCACGCTTCGGGAGATTCTCACTGATGTTTGTGAAGGCAGAGGTGAAGAAGGTGACATAGAGGCGATCAAGGACATAGCTAGCGTAATGGAGGACGCCTCTCTATGCGCTCTGGGTAGCACCGCTGCGAACCCGGTGCTGACTACCCTCAAGTATTTCAAGGATGAGTATGAGGCTCATATCAAAGAGAAGAGGTGTCCTGCGCATGCGTGCAAAGCGCTCACTGCTTACTACATTGACCCCGTCAAGTGCTCTGCCTGCATGATATGTGCGAACAACTGTCCCACTGAAGCTATTCATGGGGAGAAGAACGTGGTGCACTGGATCGAGCAGGAGAAGTGCATCAAGTGCAACACCTGTTTTGAGGTCTGTCCTGCCAGGTTCAGTGCGGTAAGGCGCATTTCGGGAGAGCCATTGCCTCCACCTCCTGCACCCGGGACGAAGGTTGTCCGTGAGAAGAAGGGGTAGATGCGAATGACGATAACACTGCAGATAGACGGGAAAGAAGTAAAGGCGAAGCCGGGGATGACTGTGCTTGAGGCAGCACGGGAGGCCGGAATTGACATACCGACCTTGTGCGATCATGACGGGATCAAACCTTACGGCGTTTGTCGGATCTGCAGTGTCGAAGTAGAGAAAAGGGGGAAGTCGCGAGTGGTGGTCTCGTGCGGATTTCCCGTTGAGCAAGGATTGGTGGTGAAGACGCGTTCTCCCAAGATAGATAGAATTCGAAAGGTCATTCTCGAGTTGGTTGCACCTACGACGACTCTCGATGGACAGGCTGCAGGTGATATCAAGAAGATAGCCGGGGAATACGGCGCGGATGTCCACAGGTTCGACTCTCGTTTCAGGACAAAGTCTACCAGGTGCATACTCTGCGGAAGATGCGTACGCTACTGCGAAGAGGTAGTGGGGGAGAGCGCCATAGGCTTTGTGGGGAGGGGAGTGGACCGAAGGGTGGTGTTCTTCCCTGAAAAGGCTAGGGTTTGCATTACATGTCGGGGCTGTTTCAACTTGTGCCCCACGGGCAAGATTGCCTCTGAGACGGATTTCGTGGTGTTCGACGGCTTCTCGGTTGAAGACTGTCTTCCCGGGGAGGGGTAGATCACTATTCGTTACTGTCAACCGACGGGCCACTCGGCCATTCCGCTTCTTCGCATCGCTTTGACAGGAGGTAGATAGAGTCCTATCCTATCTCCGTAGCCCCGATTGCTCCGTCTGCCCTTTTCACATATAATGACTTCCTGGATTGAGACCTCTGTCCGCTGAATGGCGTCAGGCTATTCATGAGGTGAGCAGTATGGTGATCGCCCCTGGTCGGGCCAGCGGTGGCACTTCACAGGTGACGGTCTTATGCGGGGTGTAGCGCAGCGGCTAGCGCGCATGGTTTGGGACCATGAGGTCGGAGGTTCGAATCCTCTCACCCCGACCATGATTATTTCGTCCCGCGCTTCAGGTGTGACTTCCATCTTCGCGT
>JAWOGR010000121.1:0-4505 GCA_046496625.1 Dehalococcoidia bacterium
CGATCACCAGGTCGCTCCCTGCCCCGGTACCTCTTGTGGAACCCCGGCTTACGTCAGCGGGATATATGCCATCAAGAGCTCCTGTTATCTGCCCCTTGAGTACTTCCTCCGTCCTGCCGGCTTCGTTCTCCTCCAGTCGCTCTCCGATGCATAGGATAGGACTGAGCTTGCCTGCCAGAGCGGCCTTCACCTTCCTGTTGACTATGTCATCAGTCTCGCCGAAGTACATCCTCCTCTCAGAGTGTCCCAGTATGACGAATCTGCATAGTCCCTTGAGCATCAGTGGCGATATCTCACCAGTGTAGGCTCCCTTCGGCTCAGAGTGCATGTTCTGAGCCCCCAGGCCGATAGATGAGTCCCGCAGCATCCTGCCCAGAGCTGCCAGAGATATGAACGGCGGGCAGATAACCTTATCCACTCCATCGATCCGTACCAGCCTGTCCAGCATTCCTGAGACCAGTTCCTCGGCCTCGCTGACCGTCGTGTGCATCTTCCAGTTACCGGCAACCAATGGTGTTCGCATTCCAAGACCTCCTGTCATCTACTCTTTGTCTAGCAGAGCATCCACTCCCGGCAGCACCGCGCCTTCCAGGAACGCCAAGCTCGCGCCACCTCCGGTGGAGACATGAGTCATCCTATCAGCGAGGCCCATATCATGAACCACCTCAGCGGAAGAGCCTCCGCCAATCACAGTGTTCGCCTCGGTAGTGGCGAGGAAGCTCACCAGAGACCTTGTTCCTTGTGCGAACTCAGGTATCTCGTATATCCCCATTGGACCGTTCCACATTACGGTGCGACACTCTGCCAGCTGGCTGCGGAAGAGATCAATCGTCTCGGGGCCGATGTCCACGATGCGGCTATCAGAGGGAACCTTGGTGATGGGCACCACTCGCGTCTGCACACCGGCTTTGATGTCCCCTGCAACAACTGCGTCGACGGGCAGCTTCAGCAATACCTGGCGTATCTCGGCCTCCCTCAGCAACTCCCCGGCCAGGGTCAACCTGTCGTCCTCTATCAGAGAAAGCCCGACCTCGAGTCCCTTCGCCTTCAAGAAGGTAGCCGCCATACCGCCGCCGACAAGCACCGCATCAACCATCGTCAACATAGTCCGAAGGAGTCCTATCTTGTCGCCGACCTTTGCGCCGCCCATCAGACACGCGAAAGGTCTCTCCGGGTCGTGCAGAAGCCGACCCAACACCTCAAGCTCCCTGGCCATGAGGAAGCCGGCGACTGCCTGAAGGTGTCTGGCTACGCCTACTGTGGAAGCGTGCGCTCTATGGGCCGTGCCGAAGGCATCGTTGACGTAAACACCGGCCAACCCGGCCAGCTTCGCGGCAAAGCCCGGTTCATTGGCCTCTTCTTCCTGATGGAAGCGTAGATTCTCCAGCATCAGCATGTCGCCATCCTTGAGCGCTCGGACTCCTGCTTCTACTTGCTCGCCTATACAGTCCGGCAGTGTCTCGACAGGTTCGCCCATGAGCACTGATAGTCTGCTGGCAACCGGGGCCATACGCAGGCTATCAACCACTTTGCCCTTAGGTCTTCCCAGGTGAGAACACAGTATCACGCGGGCTCCATGTTCCACCAGGTATTTGGTCGTAGGCAGGGAGGCACGGATCCGGCTGTCATCTCCAACAGCCCCGGTGTTTATGTCAAGTGGAACGTTGAAATCAACTCTCAGCAGCACTCTCTTACCGCTGACCTCGATATCCTCGACAGTCTGTTTTACCACTATCCCTCCTAGAAGGTCCTCCTGAGCAGAAAACCGGCAAGCTCCAGCAGCGGCTCCCTGGCCGATGAGTCGAGCCCGGATGCCTCCAGTTGCGCCAGTGCCCCGTGATTATGCTTCTCAGCCAGGTTCTCGGCATAGTCCCTGGCCCCCGCTCCCTCAAGGATCATTTTCACCTCATCTATATCTGCCCCGTCGATGGCTTCCCGGGAGTAGAGCTCCAGCAGCCTCTCTCTTTGCGCGTCGGGGCTGTGCTGCAACCCGTACACCACAGGCAGTGTCTTCTTCTTATGAGGGATGTCGTCGGCTGTCTTGCCGGTGCTTTCTTCGCTCCCCCATATTCCCATTATGTCGTCACGAATTTGGAAGGCCATCCCCAGTTCGCTGCCGAAGAGGTGAAAGGAGTTGACGACCGAGCGGTCGGCCTTGCCCAGATATGCACCCAGTGAACTCGATACTGCGAGCAGGGCTGCCGTCTTTCTTGCCGCCATGCCGAGATACTCGTCGACTGTGACGTCAAGACGGTTCTCATACTCGATGTCGAGGTGCTGCCCTTCGCAGAGTTGCAGACAGGCCTTGCTCAGCATCTCAACGGCTGTATAGACCCTGTCATGGGTGACACCTCTCTCCCTCAACCTGAGCAGTGCCAGATAGGCCAGACTGAACATGGCGTCGCCGGCATTTATGGCCAGGGGTTCACCCCATAACCTCCACATGGCCGGCCGGTGGTGCCGTTCATCGCTGCCGTCTACGATGTCATCATGAATAAGGGAGAAGTTATGAACGAGCTCAATGGCTGCTGCTGCAGGCATCACCTGCGACGTATCACCGCCTACTGCCCTGCAACTGAGAAGACACAGAGTCGGTCGAATGAGCTTGCCCGATGCTCCCTCACAGACACAGCCGTCGTCGTCTTCCCATCCCATGTGGTACCGCAACATAATGCTGAGAACAGGAGGGCTGCTGTCGATGGTGCTCTCCAGTTCAGCCCGTATTGCGTCGTGATAGGATGCACACAGATCGGGCAGATCGTGCCTGATGTCCATATGGAGCCAGTCCATATTAGCGGCTGAGCGAAAGGGTTGTCAAACACGCCTGCTCGGATTCCGTGTCTTCCTCACGTCACGTGCCGAACGACACAGAAGATGCTAAACTACGCGGGGCATTCAACACAAGGCTCTTCGGTCATCAGCTAGTCTGGCTCCGGTGAGAGAGGGACTGCGGGTTCGGAGACCTCGGAGTAGCCCCGTCCCTTCCGGAGGATGGCCTCTCTTGTGTCCCCCGGAACGCCAAGCAGGTCGGTTCGGATAAGGAAGAGTGGACAAACCAGATAACGTCGATAATGGTGGCACCGGGCACAGGGGTACGGATACGGGCGCCGGGAGACAGGGGTTGTCTCTGCGTAGCCTGCGGACGTTCGACTCTCTCAAGAACCCGGCCTTCCGGCTCTATTTCGGCAACATGCTGGGTTACATGGCCGGCATGAACATGGAGATGACGGCCAGGAACTGGCTCATCTACGAACTCACCAGGTCTCCCACGATATTAGGGTTGAAATCACTGGCGGTGGCCGGACCGATGCTCTTCTTCTCGCTATTCGGAGGGGTGATTGCCAACCGTGTACAGAAGAACCGCGTGCTGTTCGTCGGCCAGATGCTGTCGGCTGTCATCTCCGTGAGTATTGCCATTGCCCTCGCCACAGGCTACTTGAGTGGCGAGCGTGCTGGCTCGTGGTGGATCTTGATAGTGGCCGCTGCCTTCCAGGGAACTGTCTCGTCTCTCATGATGCCCTCGCGACATGTGATGCTTTACGAAATCGTAGGCGGCCGACAGCTTCTCAACGCTGTCTCGCTCAATACCCTGGCCATGAACGGCATGAGAGTTCTGGGGCCTGCGCTGGCGGGCTTAGTCATCGAATCGTTCGAGGTCACCACCGCCTACTATGTGATAACAGGTCTCTACCTTACTTCGTCCCTGGTCATACCATTCCTGCCGCGCACCAAACCGACGGGCCTGGGTGGCCAGGGCGCCATATCGGAGATCAAGGAAGGCATCAACTACGTTCGGAAGGATACCACCATCCTCCTCGTATTGGTCTATGCTCTCATCGCCATCATCCTTGCCACACCGTACTGGACACTTATACCCATTGTCGCTGTGGAGGTACTCGAGGTTGGGGCAGGTGGACTTGCCATGATGATGAGTTCCATCGGTATCGGTGCCATCGCCGGGTCGCTGATACTCGCCTCGCTGCCTGATAGGAGACGGGGCCTCCTGCTGATACTCAGCGCTATAGGCTTTGCCATGGCGCTGATAGGGTTCGCCTTTTCTAGTTCCTGGTATCTCTCGCTTGCTTTGCTCGTAGTGGCAGGACTGGGGCAGAGCGGTCTGATAGCGGTGACAACAACCGTACTCCAGGACTACTCTCTCGACGAGTACCGGGCAAGGGTGATGAGCATCTTCGGGATGGAGGTCGGCCTGATAGGTTTCGGCGGATTCGGTGCCGCTCTGCTATCGGAGGTGATACCGGTGCAGTGGGTGATCGGAGGCTTCGCCATGGTTCTCGTCTTCTTGTCGGTCGTGACCCTGGCACTTGTACCGAGGTTACGGAATCTCAACTGACGGTCCTAACGCGGATGTATGCATCCGGGAACCACGAGTTCCGGTTGAGTCTGGTTCCCAAGACGGGAGCTTGATGAAACCCTGATAGCACGCTATAATTAGCACTTGCATAAAGAGAGTGCTAGATACAGGAGGTAGGTAGATGAACTGTACC
>JAWOGR010000134.1:0-3620 GCA_046496625.1 Dehalococcoidia bacterium
GCCATACATAGCAGCGGCAGTTCTCCGTCAGCATATAGGACGTATGGTAGATCATAGCCTTAACCTTAAATCTCTACCGCCCCCACAAGACCTCCCTCCGCTACGCCATATTATAGGACATGATACGCGGCGAGTTCCAATAACGACGAACACGGTGATGGCTCCGGTTGCGGTGTGCCGGGTCCTGACAGGCCTGCTTGAGCGCGTTGCCGGAGGTCGGGGGAGTTCACGCGGGCGGGACGACCCTGACCTCGTCGCCGACGACCGCGCCCAGGAAATCACAGGCGCTGCCATCTCTGTACGATATCTCGAGATGTCCTGTGCTGCCCAGCAGGGCCATTATGCCTTTGCTCTGAGCGTAGAACTTGCTGATGCCTTCAATACAACAGCCTGCCACCTCGATAGTGACGTCCTTCCCGGGGAGTTCGTTGGCCTTTATGTTCGCGATAAGGTTGCCGAAGCGATCGATATGCAGTATCTGTCCAACCAGGCTACCTTCGGGTTCTGAAGAGGGCCTGGGAATAGGCAGGACATGCAAGGAGTCGACCTTCGTTCCGAACTCGTACATGGCGATATCGAGCGACAGTCCCGCAGCCACCGGTGCAAAGACGTCCCGGCCGTGAAACGTAGGGCTGACCGGCCGGCGCCAGAAGCGGGGGTCGCTGATCGCCACAACATCAAGTCCTTTCTTGGTTATCACCCGGGTCAACTTGCCTGCGGATTGGGTGAGCCGCGTGTCGGGAGGAACAAGGTCATCGATCACATAACTGAGAACGCCGTTATCCGGGGCGACAAAGAGGGCCGCCGGTGTCTTCAGTATGATGCCCTCGCGGTCACTGCCGACACCGGGGTCGACGATAGCGACATGGACTGTCTGCTTCGGGAAGCACCGATACGTAGAGT
Source organism: Dehalococcoidia bacterium (assembly GCA_046496625.1). Lineage (GTDB taxonomy): Bacteria > Chloroflexota > Dehalococcoidia > GIF9 > AB-539-J10 > RBG-13-51-36. The sequence goes on from JAWOGR010000134.1 coordinate 904, forward strand.
TGAGGATGAAAGCTGCCTGGAGGATGTTCTGGGGCTGGATGGAGTGGGTGATGTCTATGATACTGGCTTCGGGGTTGACGCTCAGGATGGCCCCCTTGACGGAGGCGACATAAGCGTCATCGTAGCCGAAATCTGTGGTCAGGGTTATTATGGGACTCATATATGGAGATCAACCCAGGGTGGCAGCCAGAACGGCAAAAACAACGATCAGGGATATCAGGACGATGGTGAGCTTGAACAGGGTGCTCTCTATACCCCGGCGGTTCCTGTACACCGAGTCGGCCTGCCCGAAGATACCTCCTATGCCTCCACCACGCAGTTGAAAGAGCACCGAGGCAACCAGTGCTACGGATACCACGATCTGTGCCACATAAAGAGAAGTAAGCAATCTATTTCCCTCCTAGTTCTTCTAAAATGATGTCCCTTGCCATGCCCGGGTTGGCCCTGCCCCGAGTAGCTCTCATAACCTGTCCTATCATAAAGGTCAGGGCCCGTTCCTTACCCGAGGCGTAGTCTGCCACGGCCGCGCTGTTTTCGGCCAGAACGCGCCTTACCGCCTCCCGGATCTCGTCCTCGCCGCTGATCTGGCTCAGCTTCTTATCGGCTACTACTTCATCCGCCGCCTTGCCGGTGGCGAACATCTCCTCGAACACCGCCTTTGCGGCCGGTCCGCTTATAGTGCCGTCCCCGGCCAGGGTGAGCATCCCGATGAACTGTCCCGGTGTTATTCTAGCACGTTCGATCTCGGTATTGGTAGCGTTGAGCAGCCTGCTGAAGTCTCCCAGCAACCAGTTACTCACCGCCTTCGCCTTGCCCGGGTTCACCAGCTTCATGCAGTTCTCGAAGTAGTCGGCCATGCCCCGCGAGGTGGTCAGGAGGCCGGCGTCATATGGCGGGAGCCCGTATTGCTCCATAAAGCGGTCTCTACGTGCTGCGGGCAACTCGGGGAGCCCCGCCCTGAGCTTCTCTACCCAGGCCGGGTCCAGAGAAATCGGGGGTAGGTCGGGTTCGGGGAAGTACCGGTAGTCGCCGACCTGCTCCTTGGTCCTCTGTGAGACCGTCCTGCCTTCCTGCTCTATCCAGCCGCGCGTTTCCTGCACCAGTTTGCCTCCCTGCTCGAGCACCTGCATCTGCCGCTGGGACTCATGTTTCAGGGCCTGGTGCACGGACCTGAAGCTGTTCATGTTCTTAACCTCTGCCTTGGGCATGAACTCGCGGCTGCCGGGCAGGCGCAGGCTTATGTTGGCGTCGCAACGAAAGCTTCCCTCCTCCATATTGCCTGTTGACACTCCCAGGTAACGGAGGATACTCCGCAACTGCACCAGGTAGTCGCGGGCCTCATCGGGCGATGTCATGTCCGGCTCGCTGACGATCTCCATAAGAGGCACCCCGGAACGATTGACGTCTATCAGGCTGCAGTCCTTCCTGTGCCAGAGCTTGGCCACGTCTTCCTCCAGATGCACGTCCGTGATGCCTATCCTCCTGTCCTTTCCATTGCTGCTTATGCTCAGCCATCCTCCCCTACCTACAGGTATGCCGTGCTGGGAGATCTGGTAGCCCTTCATCAGGTCGGGGTAGAAGTAGTTCTTGCGGTCGAACTCGGTATGGTCCGGGATGGAGCAGTTCAGTGCCAGGGCGGTCATGACGGTGTATTCCACCGCCTTCTTATTAATGGTGGGTAGGGTGCCGGGCATGCCCAGGCATATGGGGCAGACGCGGGTGTTGGGAGGGGCGCTGGCGTAGTCCGTGCTGCAGGCACAGAACATCTTGCTTCTGGTTAGCAGCTGGGCATGGACCTCGAGGCCGATGACGATTTCATAGGTCATAGCTACCGCCCAGTATACCAATGTTGTAATGCAGGGGCAAGGAGAGGTCGCATTGACGGTCAATCCTGGTGTTGCTAGAATTGGGCGAGGGGATATAGCTCAGCTGGGAGAGCGCTGCTTTCGCATAGCAGAGGTCGGGGGTTCGAATCCCCCTATCTCCACAACCTCGGGTGTCGTGCCCGGCAATGGCTCGTCCTCTATCGGAGCCAGGGCTACTCCATATCCAGGTGCTCTCTGATAGCATCATGGATCGCGAGGCGGAGGTCAGCGTCCTCAAGGTATCCGAGCCTCGTTCCGAGCCGTTGCTTTGATATTGTTCTGATCTGGTGACTCATAACAATTGACCTGTGATGCTGCCCCGCCGCGCCTTCCGGTAAGAGGGTCTCAGAGGGGTATAGCCTTCGTTGAGTGGATGTGAGCGGCAGGACCGTAACGTTGGGCATGGCCTGGTTGAACTCCTCGCTGCTTACTACCAGTACCGGTCGCCGGCCCCGTTGTTCGGCTCCGGCCACCGGGTCGAGATCGGCCTCAAAAACTGACCACCTGAAGACGGTCATCAGGCTATCCTGCGGGCTGTTTCAGCGTCGGGGGTCTGGAATTCAGCCTCTACATCCTGAATGTCCTTGAGTAACAGGCTATCGCTTGAGCCCTCTTCCCAGAGCTTGCGTCTCGCCTCCCTCTGCAGTTCCCTCAGTTCGTTCTGCAGGGCCTGCTCGACCAATGAGTTCTTGCTCGCCGCCAGTCCCCTGGCCATGGCATCGTCCAGCGCGGCGAGCACCTTCGTATCCAGGCTGAATGTGGCTTTCTTCGTGCTTCTTCGCATATCTGTGTACCTCTTAACTGAATGGTAGCAGAGGCTTGCGTAGTTAGCAAGTCATCAGGGCAACCACA
>JAWOGR010000081.1:0-6951 GCA_046496625.1 Dehalococcoidia bacterium
ACATAGTAGCTAAGCCTGTTCTTCAGTTCTCTTATACCTATCCTGTACATCTCTCGCTCTCCATTTGGTAGCCACATTATATGCCCAAGTAGCTACTTCTGTCAAGCGGTGGCGGCGGGCGGTCAGCTATCAGCAGTCAGCGGTCAGCGGTCAGCGGTCAGCGCTCAGCATTCAGCAGTCAGCGGTCAGCGTTCAGCTATCAGCAAAGGCGGGGACGAGCCCCGCCACTACATTCGAATGGCTCGAAATAGGGACACGTCCATTCTCCGGGGGAAAGAGTGAAGAGTAAACAGTTAATGGTGAATAGTAAATGGGAAGCGATACGCTCGCAAGGACAACAAAGAACTGTCATCGCGAGGCCCGATCATATCGGGACGTGGCGATCTCGGGGCGGGCGAGATTGCTTCGCTGCGCTCGCGAAGACAGAAAGGGGGAGAGAGCTAAAGTGAGGGGCGAAGCCCTTCTATAGCCAGTGTCTCTTCTGATGTCGATCTGTCAATAGCAAATACCTTGACAAAGCTGCTCTATTGTGGTTTAAATGTAACCCTAGGCGACCCGATGAGGAGTCTGCATGTGTAGAGTATTCGCTGCCGCTTTGGCAGTTCTCCTATTCTCGACGCTGCTATTCCCCCATGTGGCCCTGGGCGACCCGTCAGGGTACTCGGTGAGACTCGTCGATCAGACCGGGGTGTACAACCAGGTGATCGAAGTCAGGGTCACCGCGGCCGAGGCCGGAACCTACTATCTCTGCTGGAATCAGCCCTTGCTAGCCAACCAGTTAGAGATGGTGGAACTGTCGTCGAACGTAACCACGACAGCTTACTTCGTGGTTCCCGAGGCAAAAAGGGGCGACCACACGATTCATCTGGTAGACTCCCGGGTTGACGGTACACGGAAGGGAGACGCCGCCGTCTTCACAGTCGGCCCCACCGTCCAGGTCAGCCCCAGGACAGGGAAGGTGGGCGGCGAGATTACGATAAAGGGCTTCGGTTTCACCGCCAACGACTCGGTCCCGATGAACTTCGACGGCACGTCTATCACCCCGGCTCCCACCGCAAACTCCACTGGCAGCTGGACGAAAGCGTACACCATCCCCACCCGTCCATCAGGCAGCTATGTCCTTGATGTGGGGCCTGATCCCAATGCGGCCTCGGATCAGGTCTGGCAATTCGATATCACAGTAACACCCAGAATCACTGCCGGCAAGGCGTCCGGAGTTGCCGGCGAGACGGTCACGGTCAGTGGCACGGGCTTTGCCGCCAACGAAAAAGGCATTACCATCACATTCGGTGGGGAGGTGGTCAAGGACGACATCACCGCCGGCGCCGACGGCACTTTCACGAATGCCGTGATCACCGTTCCCCGGCGGGCGAGAGGAACCTATGAGATCGGCGCTTCAGGCTTGATCACCTGGGCACGCGAAGTGCCGCCCGTGAATTTCACTATCGAAACGGGGATATCCGCGTCACCAGCCTCGGCCTATGTCGGTGATGAGATCACCGTTGTCGCCAGCGGTTTCGGCGCATGGGAGACAGGCGTCAGGGTGACCTTCGCCGGGACGGCGGTGGATGCGGGCACCATCACCGTCGACAGGCACGGTACCTGGCAGGCCTCTTTCGTAGTGCCGACCAGCACCTTCGGCGACAAGGCTGTGTCCGCCTTTGGCGATGTTACCCCGGCTGCTGCCGTGGGACAGGCTACCGTCAGAGTGCTGGCAAAGATGGAGGTCAATCCCGCGGAGGGATCTCCGGGCGACTCCGTTACCCTGACCGGCGACGGATTCCCCGGCAACCAGACGCTGACGGTCACCTTCGCCAACCGGGCCGTGCCCGAAACCGTTCAGTCGCTGGCCAACGGCAACCTCAGCTTCATCGTTACCGTGCCGGCCAGTCCCGCCGGACCACTGAGCGTCACTGCGACCGGCGCCGGGGCCCAGGCATCGGATGAATTCACAGTGATAGCGAAGATCCTGGATACGCCGCAGCCGGTCCTGCCCGAGGAGGGCAGAAAGCTGCGGTCCGGAGAGGTTGAATTTGAGTGGGGCAGGATATCGGCAGGCAGCGAGGTTGCCGTCAGTTACACCATCAGGATAACCGGCCCCGGCGGTTCCCGCTCTATAATCGTGGATGGCCTGACCTACAAGGTGCCCGAGGAGGAGAGTCTGCCTGCGGGGGACTACGAATGGCAGGTGAAGGCCGTCGACCAGTTCGAGAACGAGAGTGAATGGTCCGAGCCGATGCCGTTCAGAGTGTCACCCATTCCGCTCCTGGTATGGGTGGCTGTGGGCCTGGTGGTGTTCACCACTCTCATGGTCGTGGCCTACCGGGAGGACAAGTTCAGGCTCACGCCGTGGGCCTGACATGACATCAGGAGCGCAGAAGCTCGTACTGCAGAGAGCCGGAGGTTAAACGCTTTCAAGATGGCGAGAATCAACCGGGTGATGAGAGTTGAACAATTTCCGTGCCAGACAGGGGGTGAGCGCCCGTGGGCTGTGTGCTGATCGCTGCGGCATTTGGCGGCCTGGGAGTTTTCGTCCTGTACGTGAGTACCGTGCTGGGTTTCTTCCTTTTCCTTCTCACAGCTATCGTTACGCAGCTGGCCGGCATAATAGGCCTGGTGTTGCTGATATAGGCCCCGGACAGGGCACAGGCGGCGTTTGATGAATGAATGTAAGGTGAACCGCCCCTTTTCTGAGGAGGGTAAGATGATATGGGCTGTTTAATAGCTCCCGCCCTGGCGGTAGTCATGGCAATTGCGGGCCTGGCCCTTACCGGTGTGACGGCTCTGTTCATGGGCATCGCCACCATGCTTGTTACGAGCATGACCGGTTTCATAGCCTTCCTGATATTCCTGATATGAGGCCGGACCCGGACACGTCGGGCACTATGATCAAGAAGAGCTTCGAAGTCTGCAGGTACGCTGAGGAGACCGACAGGCCATGATGACCTGTGCCGGGCTGCTCGCGGTAGCGACGGCCATCTTCCTGGTGGGCACCCTGCTGGCGCTCGCGCTGATACCGGTGGTTCTGGCCCTGCTCCTGCTAACCCTGCTGGCAACACTGGCAATCATCGTCTTTCTGTGGCGCAACCTCTTTCCCTCGCTAACGCGGATCGCGAACTGGGCGGCTCAACTGAGGAACATCGTCTTTCTCTTCGTCGTGGTGGTGGTCACAGAGCTTCTCCTGAAGTGGGGTCTCGCTCAAGCAGGTATCTCCCTTCCCGCCCTCACGCTGCTCGGAGTAGAGATAACGATTATAGGATTACTCCTGCTGCTGCTCTTCCTCTTCCTCCTCATACTGGCGATCGCGGTGTGGCTGATAAGGCTGTTCCGTTACTCCTGGCCACCCCTGAGAAATGTTTTCTGGGACCTTCTCTTTCGTATCGTCGCCCTGGGCTGGCGGATAATCCTGGGCATCCCTCTAGGCTTCATATGGTTCTTCTATCGTCCTCCTCTGCGCTGGCTGGTGGCGATGGTGCTGTTCTACTTCAGAGGTGTGGCCGCAGGGATAGCCTGGCTCCTGTACAACCCGCCTTTGCGGGAACTGATACGCGCGACGCTGTTCTTTATGCGCCTGGGGGCCCGATTCGTGGCCTGGATAGTCTACAACCCCCCTGTGCGCTGGGCTGTGCAGATGACGGTCTTCTCACTCAGGCTGGCGGCACGCTTTGTCAGCGGTTTAATCTATGCCGTCTGGTCGTGGTGGCCTATCGGAGGAGTGAGAGACAGGTTGATGAAGGGGTTAACCGTTGAGAGCCAGTCCTATCAGGATTATCATCACCCCCACAATCACAGTAGCCCCGCCGCCTAACAGGCCGGCTACATCCATATGACCGAAGACCCGGCTGAATATAGCCCTCTTGATTGCCGCGCTCTGGCGTACCACCTCACCCGACTCCCCGGATGACTCCGACTCTGCCTCGTCCGGCGACCTGTCAAATATGGGGAGTATCATCTTCTTCCACTCGCGCGACTCGCGGTAGACAACAGCAGAAATCACTATGCCCACGATAACGATGAAGAGCCCGAGAACCATCACAAACATAGACAGATTCGGACTCAATGTGCCGTTCACGAGGCCGGGGTCAACTGCGTACATCTCTAACCTCCTTGATGAACAAAGCCCGCATCCACCATCACAAAGCATGCGATCCGGTCGCCAGAATCCACCGGTTCTAGCGTAGCATGCCAACTGCATCATGTCAACGGCTTTGCTTCCCTGTCACATCCCGCTGTGCTAGAATCCAGCAGGATTGCTATGACACGTGACCCCGAGATGAAGTACTGGGTGGCCTTCTCCGGCGTGGCGGGTATCGGCCGCGTTCGCATGTCCCGACTGAAGAACCACTTCGGCACTCTGGAGGATGCCTGGAAGGCACCCGAAGGAAGGCTGAGACAGGCAGGACTGGATTCGCGCACTGTTGATGCTCTGCTGGCTGTACGTCAAAGGCTATCCCCCGATCACGAGTTGGACAGAATCGACCGGATGGGAGTTCAGGCCCTCACCTGCGAGGACCCGCTCTATCCCCCGGCACTCAGGGAAATCCACGACTATCCGCCCGTACTCTATGTGCGGGGCACTCTCCCTCCAGCCGACGGGCCCTGTCTGGCGGTGGTCGGAACGCGCCGCCCGACCATCTACGGAAGGCAGGTAACCGAGGAGATCGTCACCGACCTGGCTGTGAACGGCATGGTCATAGTCAGCGGGCTGGCACGGGGAATCGACTCCGTCGCCCACCGGGCTGCTCTCGAGGCCGGAGGAATCACACTTGCAGTATTGGCCGGCGGCCTCGACACCATCTACCCCGCGGAGAACGCCAGACTGGCCCAGAGGATAGTGGAACGGGGCGCGCTGGTCAGCGAACATCCCCCGGGCACCAGGCCCAGGCCGGAGAACTTCCCGTTGCGCAACCGGATCATGAGCGGCCTGAGCCTGGGGGTGCTGGTGATTGAGGCCGGTGAGAGGAGCGGAGCTCTGATCACGGCGAACCAGGCCCTGGAGCAGAACCGCGAGGTCTTCGCCGTACCCGGCAGCATATTGTCCCCGGCCAGCAGAGGAACCAACAGGCTCATTCAGGAGGGGGCCGGGCTGGTCAGCGGTTACGAGGATATTCTTAAGGAGCTAAACCTGACCCCGTCTCCCAGGCAGGCGGAGATCGAGGGATTGTCGCCGCTGGACGAAGTGGAAACGGCCATCGTCGGGCTTCTTAGCTCGGAGCCCAATCATATCGATGAGATCTGCCACCGCAGCGGACTGACGATGCCGCAGGTGGGGAGCACCCTCGCCATGCTCGAGCTAAAGAGGGTAGTGAAGCATGTGGGAAACATGAACTACGTGCTCAGGAGAAAGGACTGAGGAGGGTTTAGTTGGCGACAACAACGAGGCGGAAATCGAAGGTTAAAACGAAAGACTCGTCCGACGGGCGGACGGGCGACGGCCCGAAACTGGTAGTCGTGGAATCTCCGGCCAAGGCCAGGACACTGAGCAGGATTCTGGGACGCAGCTACAGCATCAAGGCGTCGCTGGGGCACGTTCGTGACCTGCCCAGGTCAAGCATCGGTGTTGATGTAGACGACGACTTCACCCCCAAGTATGTCATCCCCGCTCAGAAGAAGAAGACGGTTGCCGAGATCAAGAAGGCGGCTGCCGGCGCAAGCTCTATCTACCTGGCTACGGATCCGGACCGCGAGGGAGAGGCGATCTCCTGGCATCTCGTCCAGGCAGCCGGCATGGGCAAAGGCGACATCGCCGTCCATCGCGTCGTCTTCCACGAGATCAGCGAGGAGGCCGTTCGCAAAGCCTTCCAGACTCCCCGGACTATCGACATGAACCTCGTCAACGCCCAGCAGGCTCGACGTATCCTCGATAGACTTGTGGGCTACAAGCTGAGTCCGCTTCTGTGGAGAAAGGTACAGAGGGGCCTATCGGCGGGCAGGGTCCAGTCTGTCGCGGTGAAGATGATCGTCGATCGTGAGCGGGAGATCCAGGACTTCGTACCTCAGGAGTACTGGATTGTGGAAGTAGACCTGGCTCCAACTCATGACGACAAGGCCCGTTTCAAGGCCCGACTTGTCTCGCTGGCAGATGGCACGCCTCTGGATATCGGCAACAAGGATAAGGCCGACAACCTGGTGGCCGACCTCGAGGTGTGCGAGTACACGGTGAAATCGGTACAACCCAAACAGGTCTCCAGGCAGCCGGCCCCGCCCTTCACCACCAGCACCCTCCAGCAGGAGGCCTGGCACAAGCTCCGCTTCACCTCCCCGCGAACCATGGCCATAGCCCAGCAACTCTATGAAGGTCTGCCCCTTGGCGAGGCAGGGGAGGCAGGGCTCATCACATATATGCGCACCGACTCAACCACCGTGGCGGCTTCTGCCATCGAAGAGACAAGGGCTTTCATCCGGGAGAAGTACGGAGCCAGTTTCCTCCCGGCAAGGCCACGTACGTTTGCCAGGAAGGCAAGATGGGCACAGGAGGCCCACGAGGCGATCCGACCGACGGATATTCGGCGTCAGCCTGAAACAATCAAGCGCTTTCTCAACACGGCCCAACTGAAGCTCTACGAACTCATCTGGAAGCGAATGGTTGCCAGTCAGATGTCGGCAGCTCTCTATGATACGACCAACGTGCAGATAGACGCTAGCCGGACCGACATGGATCAGGACCGCACCCGGAGATATTCGCTCAAGGCGAGTAGTTCCGTGATCAAGTTCCGGGGCTTTATGTCAGTCTACAGCGAAGTCAGGAACGATGATGAGCAGGCCGAAGACTCAACCAGCCTGCCGACGCTGAACGCAGGGGATATGCTGAAATACCTCGGGGTTCTTCCCGAGCAATGCTTCACCCAGCCTCCGCCCGCCTATACCGAGGCCACACTGATCAAGGCGTTGGAGCAGAAAGGCATCGGCCGTCCCAGCACATATGCCCCGATCCTGTCGACCATCCAGGAT
>JAWOGR010000039.1:0-3324 GCA_046496625.1 Dehalococcoidia bacterium
ACCAAGGTCGATCGCTCCGCCGCTTACATGGCCAGGTATGTTGCCAAGAACATCGTGGCCGCGGGACTTGCCGGGTATCTCGAGCTTCAAGTTGCATATACGATTGGAAAGGCCCACCCACTGTCGCTGTCCGTCGAGACATTCAGCACGGGGAAGGTTTCCGATGACGTGATATTAGACCTCATAGGCAGGCATTTCGACTTCCGCCCCGAGGCCATCATGAGGACTCTCGATCTGCGCAGGCCTATCTACCTCCAGACGGCCACCTACGGGCATTTCGGCAGAGCGGACCTTGATCTCCCATGGGAGAAGACGAACATGGCCCAGACGCTGAGAAGAGAAGCCGGGCTCTAGACGGTCTCGATCCTTACGTCGTCGGCGTTCCTCACCTCTCTGTCAAGATCGACCACCGCTATGGTGCGATCACCGGTATAGTAACTGGAGGATAGAGAGGTGAAGATGGTGAGGCACCTACTGTCATACATCAGCCTCGGAGCGTCCGGCTGGTGGGATCTTATCAGGAGATTCTTGCCGAGACGGGACATGATCTCCTCGAACCAGCCACGCCCGAACTGGGGCCTTGCGGTGCAGGGATCCTGCCCCAGGTCCACTTTCTGGCTCTCCTGCCAGTCTCCCCAGGTCATGTGATTCCACTCCGTGCTACCCGGCTCTATTCGCTCCATGCTGTCAAGGTCCGGCACATCGGGGAGCCCTCCATGCGCAGCGATGATCCCGTTGGCCGTCGACACGGCAAGTGGCAGGTTCAGGAGGACCTCGCCATATCGCCGACGGAGCTCCGAATCCAGCCCTTCCCAGAAACTGGCAGGCTGAAAAGGCTTCACAATATACCCCTCATGGTTTCCCATGAGCAGGAAAAGGCGGTCGGGATGCTTGATCTTCTGCTCCAGCAACATGTTGATGTTCTCCAGAGATGCCGTTCCGCGATCGACATAATCGCCAAGAAAGACCAGTGTGTGGTTCGACGTGAGGTACTTGTGCATGATCTTCTCGGTGGCCTCTGTGTCGCCGTGGGTGTCCCCCACGAAGACCGTCCTGCCCGAGTCCAGCCTGACCAGCCTGGCCTCGGCGGCAAGCCTCTTCTCAACGTCATCGAGCAGTTCACTGATGTATCTGTCGGTCATACGGTGCTGCCTTCAGTCACGGCAAAGTATACACCTTCGCACACATGAACGCTGCCCGTGATGAACAGCTTCAGACCCTGTGATTGTAACGGCACAAGTGCCTCTGCTATGATGAACACGGCATGAAAGCCGGCCTGATATATGACCCTATCTACCTTGAACACGACACCGGCGAGCACGTGGAGAATCCCCGCAGACTAACTGCTGTCATGTCTTATCTTGAAGAGACCGGCACTATGCAGCAGCTTACCATGCTACAGGCACGTCCAGCCTCGACGGAAGAACTCGAGATGGTGCACACGCCTGAACACATAGCTTACGTCAAGAGCAAGGCCGAGAGAGGCGGTGGTTGGCTTGACCCGGATACTGTTATGAGTTCCAGGTCTTACGACGCGGCCTCATACGCCGCCGGCGGGCTCATGGCTGGCGTCGAAGCAGTGATGAGGGGCGATGTCGATAGCGCCTTTGCCCTGGTCAGACCGCCCGGACACCATGCCGTTGCCGATCGGGGGATGGGCTTCTGCCTCTTCAACAATGTGGCTATCGCCGCCAGATTCGCCCTTAACCGGTTCAGTCTCAGCCGCGTTCTCATCGTAGACTTCGATGTGCATCATGGCAATGGAACTCAGGAAGCCTTCTACGCCGATCCCAGGGTTCTGTACTTCTCGACCCACGAGTATCCCTTCTATCCAGGGACAGGCCGGATGGAGGAGACGGGAACGGGTGAGGGCGAGGGGAGGACGGTGAACATCCCTCTTGCCGCCGGCTGGGGTGATGAGGAGTTCTTGAGGGCTTTCGACGAGATCCTGGTCCCCGTGGCACATAGATTCCGGCCTGAACTCATACTGGTGTCGGCCGGATTCGACGCTCATTGGGCCGACCACCTGGCCATGATGCGGGCAACCATTCAGGGTTTTGCCCGCATGACGATGATACTCAAGAGTCTGGCCGACGAATTGTGCCGGGGACGCCTTGTCTTCACACTGGAGGGTGGCTACACCCTCAGGGTAGTTGCCTCATCCGCCAAAGCCATGTTCGATGTCCTTCTGGGCAATACGGAAATAGATGACCCTCTGGGAGAGCCCAAGATGACAAGAAAACCAGAGGGATTCGGCGAGCACATCGAGCAGATCAAGAGACTACACGGTCTGACGTGAGTCCGGATGGGAAGCCAGTGTATGGTCGATTAGAAACCTTCTCTCGAGTTGCTCAGTGTCGCCGATCAGGCAGGCGGCGGGGCTGTCTAACGCCGGCCGTCACTCTAGTCAGCGTTGTTGCTTTCGTTTTCCTCGTACTCCGGTCCGATCAACGCAGGCGCCACTTCGTAACCCCTCTCCACCATCAACTGAACCACGCCGGCATGCAGGGGAGGCACTTCGACCCTCGCTATGAGGTCGCCTAACAGGGCCAGATCCCGCTCCAGCGGCGTCCAGTTGCCTGCTGCAGGCCAGGCGTTGGCGAACTCCCCCCAACTATCGACGTAGGCCTTCACCATTCTGTATCCCACGTCCTGGGGAATGTCGGTCGTGACAAACACGCCGGTCGTGTATCCCAACGTATAGAACCCGGGCATCAGGAGGTCTTCGATGGCGTCCTGCGGAATCCAGGTAGCCGACGTTCCCGGTGTAGCTGCAAGAACAGTACCCAGATCTTCCTCCGGCCAACCCAGGATCCTTATCCCCACCTCCGCATGCAGGTCAAGCACAGAGGAGTCAAGTTTGCCGTCGGCTGAGCCCCTGGCGAAGCCAACGATCTCGCCGGTTCTCGCCATCTTGATGATGTCGGCATAGCTGGCGCTGACCCAGTCCGGCTCGATCCCCAGTGCCTCAAACTGGCGGCGGATATTGAGGTCGGTCACCGAGCCGGCGATTCCCGCAGAGAACTTCTTGCCGTGGAGATCATACAGAGTCTCTATCTCCTCACCTGGCTCAACTTCCCCGCCTTCCTCTTCATCGCCACCATTCACAATGACCACGTACACGTAGGTATGCAGGTATCCCGGTAGAATCCGCAGTTCCGGCCATTCTCCGTAGGCGATGTACTCGTTCATGGTGGTACCGTTATACGCCATGGCCATGCCGTCCCAGTTGGTGGCAAACCCGCCATCGAGTTCTCCGGCCTGAGTCTTAACGAGGTTGTCATGGGTAGCACCAGTCTCCACTACATGGATCTTGATGTCCGG
>JAWOGR010000070.1:0-7611 GCA_046496625.1 Dehalococcoidia bacterium
CTTGTCTACCTCGTTGGCTACGATAACCCCGTAGTTGGCTGCACCCAGCCAGCCTGACATAATAATCCCCACCGAGCCTGTGTGGAAGAGCCCGGGCATCTGCCTCGGTAGTTCCATGCTGACCTTCAGCCCTTCGAACTTGGTGCCGAACGAGGCACCGTCTAAGTGGAGTGTGTATCTCTGAAACGTCCTGGGGGTGGCAGCCTCGAGATAGGCTACCTTATCACGAATTCCGGGAACGTATCTCTGCAGAGCATTAAGCGTCCGCTCCGTCAGATCTTGCTTGGCAGCGCGATACTCCACCTCAGACAGAGTTGCCCAGTCGTCGTAGTTGGCATTGGATGAAGCGACAATGGAGTACATGTCGGAGCCCGGTCGTGTCTCCGGGTAGTAGACGGAAAAGGTGCGACTTGTGGTGTTGTTGCTGCAGAGTTCCTGAGCATCGAACTTTTCCGCCGCCGAGGTGAAGAGCAGGTCTCCGATGTAGTCGAGCTTCTCGCCCTTCCTGATACCCATATAGACCTGGCTGCTGCTGTTGTTGAGGCGCACACTTCCGACCTCTGCCACGAAGGCCCGGGAGAAGTGTTCGTCTCCAACAAGGTCGCGGATTGTTGACAGCAGGTTGCCGTTAGAGACAACGGCCCTGGCCGTGACTCGTCCTCCGTTCGCTATCACGCCTGCGGCCTTGCCGCCCTCGATCAAGATCTTCTCTACCGGCGTCCTGGTCCTGATTTCGACGCCGTTCTTGAGGAGTTCCTCCTGCATCTTTCCAATGAACAGGTCGGTACCACCGCGGACGGTATAGACGCCCTTGCTCATGAAATTGGAGAAGACAATCCCGTAGCTTATGGCGGGGTCGTCCAGGGTCGACCCGTTGGCGTATGTAATCGGTTCCATAAGCATGCGGTGGATATCATCACGTCCCGGGAAGAACCGCTCGAATAACTCTCTGGTCGTCATGCTCTGGTCATCGTAGAAGTTCATGTTCCGAGCTGTATCGAAGAAGCCCTCGATAGTCTCCTGAGATACGCTGAACCGCGCCCGGAGTATCCTCGTGAAATCCTCTTTGTCATAGGTGGTGGTGAAGGAGAACTGGGGGTTATCGAATCTGATCCCCTTGAGCTGAACGATCATGTCGGCGATCTCGGGACTCCAGTACTTGCGGCACGTCTTGATCATGCCGATCGGGAATCCGTGCAGAGCGACGTCGAACATGTGTCCCTTTCTCCGGAACCAGGTAGCCAGACCGCCAAGGCTATGGTGCTGCTCAAGGAGCAGGACCGCGCGCCCGGCTCGGGCCAGCATATTGGCGCAGGTCAGTCCCGCCAGGCCGCCGCCGATGACGATTACATCGTATTCCGGCCTTGTTTCCTTCCTCCCATCGTGGCTCATGTGGCTTGCTCTTCGGTCCGATTCTAACACATGGGTTCCGATCAGGTCTTCTGCAGAACATGGAGATTGGCCATGGATATACCGCTGAGCATAGCTCCGACGATTCCAAGAAACCCCTGGTCGGTTCCGCAGATGAAAAGGTTGTCAAGGTGGGTCTGCCCTGTCTTGACCTTGTCAGGCGTGCCGTAGACGGCGCCGTTTACATGGCCGGTGAACTTCTCGATTGTCCTGGGGGTGAAGGTATCTGTGAAGACGACCGAATCGCGGAAATCGGGGACAAGCTGCACCACCGCCTCGAGCACCTCTTCCAGACAGGCGGTTTTCTGCCTCCTGTACTCGTCTTCGCTCAAGCTGTTCCAGAGATCGGAGTTGGCCAGGTTGGTTATCCTTATCATTCCCTCCGGCAAGGGGTGATCCAACCGGAAGTTGTTGGGACAACAGATGACACCGCTGGAGACATCCACAAGCTGTCGCGGCTTTCGATAGGCGAATACATCCGACGTACTGTAGAAGGTTATCGTCGTATCGTAACCCATTGAGGCCGGTTCTATATCGAGAACTAGAATGGACTCCATAAAGGACAGTTGACCGGTATAACGGTCGATCTCGGGATGCGGGCCGTCGGTCAGCAGCCCCATGGTCTCTATATAACCGGCGGATGATAGTATCCTGTCGGCGGTAACCGTATCGCCGTTTTCGAGGTGGACTGACGTTACTCTGTCACCGGTGCACTTGAGGCTCTTCACCCCACACCTCATCTTGAGTTCACCACCGCAGTTCCTGTATTTCCTCACCAGCACATCGAGGATCCTTCGTACCCCGTCTTGCGGCCGGGCGAACCCTTCGCAGAATATGCTCTTGAACATAATGACGAACTGGCCGAATTCCATGTCATGCTCGCTGGCGTTCCCGTAGAACATGAGCGGGCAGAAGACCATATCACAGAGAAGCCGATCGGAGACAATGGACTCCACGACCTCGCGAGCGGAGATCGGTTTGGCATACAGGTTGAGCTCATCATATTCTAGAACGGTCTTGACCAGCTTGTCGAAACTGTCTGCCTGCAGCGGGAAGTTCTCGATCACCTCCTGCGCGAAGAAGCCGAAGTCGTTGTTGAATCTCATGGTCTTGCCGGGGAACACTATTGAGGATACGCTCTGGGGGCAGAGAGTGAAGTCCTCCGCTCTTAGCCTGAGCTGACGCAATAACCTGGGCAATGGAGCTGATCTAACGTCTCTGGGAACGTAGTTGGTCATGGCATGGAGGCCGACGTCGAGCTTGTGTCCGCCCAGGCTGTAGAAGGAGTTGAGTCCTCCGACCCGGTTATGCCTTTCGACGATGCAGACCTTCTTGTCATAGTAGGCCAGTCTGATGCCGGCGGCAAGACCGGACATTCCGGCACCGATGATTAGAGCGTCATAGTGCATGGGCGGGCTATTCTCTTGTCGAAACCTGGCTCAGTCATCAGCTATGGGGCATGGATGCAGCAGCAACGTGCGGTCCTGACTTGCTGAGCCGGTTGACTAGAGGTTCTTCATGCGTGGCTCCAGATATGCTACAGAGCCGTCTAGCGTGGCCAATTCTGTGTACTCGCTCTCAGGCACTTCGATCCCGTAGCGCTTTCGCAGTTCCATGACGATATCGAGGAAGTCCATTGAGTCGAGTTCCACTTGTTCTCGTATCGGGATGTCACCCTTCAGGGTGCTCAGGTCTTCGTCCGGTATGATCTGAGATATGATCTCCAGGACCGTGGCTCTAATCTGCTCCTTGGTCATGTACCCCCCAGTCTGGCTATCTGAACAACTCTGTCAGCTTTGCTGCTGAAACCTTCTTACGATCACCGTTGAGTTGATGCCCAGCATGCCGAAGGAATTATTCAATATATAGTCGACCTTGTCAATCATCTTCGGTTCATTGATAACCATGGTGTTCAAGCTGCACTCAGGATCCGGGTTGTCCAGGTTGATCGTGGGATGAACGATGCAGTCGGCAAAAGAAGGCAGGTTGCCCGCCAACTCAAGCGCGCCGGCGGCACCCATGGCGTGACCGATGAAGCTCTTGGTGTTGTTAATGCATGCGTGCGGATGCTCGCCGAAGACCTCTCTGATGGCCCGGCACTCTACGGGGTCTCCCTCCCTGGTGCCGGTACCGTGGGTATTGATGATGTCGATGTCATCCGGAGAAATCCCGGCTCTATCGAGAGCGAGCTTTATGCACTCAACCTGTCTCTCAGTGCAGGGGAGGATGAAGTCCAGCGCATCCGAGTTGATGGCATGTCCCGCTACCTCTCCGTATATCCTCGCTCCCCTCTTCAGCGCGTCGTTGAGCCTCTCCAGGACGTAGACACAGCCGCCTTCTGCAACCACGACGCCATTGCGGTCCCTATCAAAGGGTCTGCATGCCTTCTCAGGGTCGGGATGGGAGGCCAGCGCACCTTCACTCCTGAAGCCGGCGAAGATGCCGAAAGAACCGCTGCTCTCCGAAACTCCGCCAGCGAGGGCAAGGTCAGCTTCCCCGAGCAACAGCATCTGCATGCCCTGTATCAGCCCTGCGTTGCCACCCGCACAGGCCGCTCCGAGAGTGTAGTGCGGGCCGGTGATGCCCGTGTTCAGGGTTACCTCCCCGGCAGGGTTATTGGCCACCACCCGAGGGTTATGGTGGTGGGACCAGTACCTGACATCGTAATCAAACTGCTTGATCTCATATATCTCGTTCTCTGTTTCCACAGTGCCATGCTCGGTAATACCCAGGTAGACGCCTGTCCTTGCCTTGTCCAGGGAGTCGAGTTCTAGTCCGGCATCGGTGACGGCTTCCCTGGCGCAGTAGATGGCGATCGAGCCTGCCCTCGTGCCGCGCCGAAGATCCTTCTTCTTCTGATATCTGAGCGGGTCGAAGTGACAGATGCCCGCGAGTACTTCTCCCATGTAGCGGACGTCGAATCTCTGAACACCGGATTTGCCTTCGAGTAGACTCCTTCGGAACTCCGCAAGATCGTTGCCGTTAGGCGCCGTCAGGCCGACCCCGGTTATTACGACGCGGCTTGCATCAGGATTATCTGCTATCATGGTGCAACACTCCTATCGGGAACGAAGACTTGAACATGGTCTGAGGCAACCCGGTCGGACTGCCTTCAAACGTGCGAACTCCTGAGATCATCTTGCAGGGGGTGTCTCCAGATGCTACCACTGCAGACCCATCATCAGACAGACCAGACCGCTACCGATTCCGAGCGCGGCAATCCTGTCGCCTTGATTAAGGCGTCCCTGTTCAACCGCGATTGCCATGGTGACGGGAAGCGAGACCGACCCGACGTTTCCCAGGTATTCCACCGTGGAGAAGTCCCTGGATGAGTCCAACCCTAGGGCCTGGAAGAGTAGCTTGCTATGGACGGCACTCACCTGGTGAGTGAAATACCTGTCAATGTCGGAACTGCTCCACTGAAGCTCGTGCTTGATGGCCTCCCAGGTGATGGGGGCGAGACTCAGCCCGTTCTTCAGAATGCCTTCGAAGTCCGTGTGCATATCAGGGAGTTCTTCCATGTCCAGGTATGAGGCATCTGCCTCTATGCGGCAAAGCCCATTGTGCTGCGAAGCGGCACGTGTTACCCCTCCGAGCAGCCTGTGACCGTATCGCGATATACTGGAGTGCGTCAGCACCGCCGCCACTGCGCCCGACCCCAGGGTGAGTGTGGCGAACGCTAGCTTGAGCTTGGCCCTGGTGACGTCGGGATCCCTCAATAGCTTCTCGATTGTTGTATCAACCAGTCGTTTGCTGTTCTCGCAGCCTACAACTACTCCTGCCTTAACCTGGCCCAACTCGATCATGTTGGCCAGGGTTACCATGCCGTTGATGAATCCGAGGCAGGCGTTGGAGATATCGAAGATCATTGTTGCTGGAGGGAGCCCGAGGGAGTCATGTACCACTGTAGCTGTCGCCGGCTCGAGGAAATCGCGGGATACAGATGTGTGGAGCAGGCACCCGATGTCCTCCTTGTTGATCCCTGATTCGCGGATGCCCTTGTCTGCCGCTCTCATGCTGGCCTGGCTTGGTGCTATGTCGTCGTCCCAAAACCGTCGCTCGCGAATACCGGTGAGTAACTCCAGGCGCCCGTAAGAGAGGTTAAGCTTCTCGTAGACCGGAGCAAGCCTCTCTTCCAGGCTCAGCGACGTAACGACACGCTCAGGAAGTTCGTAGCCAAACGATTCCAGACAGACCTTTTCGTACCGCATTCAGTTCCGCACATCTTCCTCACCGCACTCGTGAGGAGCTATGGCAATAACGCCCACGTCCGCTGTGTGCGCTTACTTCTTGTTCCCGGATACGAGCCTAGGAATGTGAAGCTTCGTCTTGATGTTCTCCCAGGTTTCCGCAGATTCCGGGGGAATTACCTCGTCCGGAATATACTTACCCACCGCAGCGATGACGGTGCACGTCTTTCTCGAGTTCGCCACTGTGTCGGGGACATACTCGTTGGCAGCAGAGATCGCCTTCGAGCGTAGCCTGCGGGGAACCCTCTCGACGACGTTGATTGCGAATCTAATCAGTCTGTTGGGAACACGCCTATCCAGGAAGTTAAGGGCAAAGAGAAGAAGCCTGTCCGGTGCGTACTTGTCGACCAGCCTCACGAAAGCAGAGAACCACTTCTCTGCGAGGGGCTTGACTAGCGACTTTGATTTATGCACTTCCCTGCGTGCTGCCATGTTCTTCCGCCCGGAACGGTATTGTTATACATTCTGCCATTTCTGTCAATGACTCGAATTGACAGGCCGGTGTAATCGGAGTACAATGCGTCTTGTTTTGATATGGCTGATGTAAGACTTGGTTCAGGCGAGAGCTTCGAGGCCCTGCTGCGCAGATTCAACAGGCAGGTGCAACAAGACCGTATTCTGGCCGAGGTTCGCCGCCGCAGGCACTACGAGAAACCCAGCGTCGAGAGGAAGAAGAAGGCGGCAGCGAAGAAGCGGAAGAGCTCTAGATAGCCATAGGATGGCACTGAAAGAACGCATCCAACAAGCCCTCAAGGAGGCGCTTAAGCAGCAACGTACAACTGAGCTCTCGACCCTCAGGCTGCTGTTATCAGAGATAAAGAATGCTGAGATCGCGGCTCAGAAGCCGGCCGACGATGACAGGGTTCTCGAGGTCATAGCCAGAGAGGCAAAGCGCCGGCGAGAAAGCATCGAAGCCTTCAGGCGGGGGAATCGTGAAGACCTGGTGGCGCGGGAAGAGGCGGAACTGGCCGTTCTTAACACCTACCTTCCTGAGCAGATGACCCGGGATGAGATCGTCAAGGCGGCACGGCAGGTAGTTGAGACTGTCGGGGCCAGGGGGCCGGGCGACAAAGGTAGGGTCATGTCTCAGCTAATGCCTCAGCTTAAAGGCAAAGCCGACGGCAGGGAAGTCAGCGATGTGGTTGACGAACTGCTGGCTGCCATCTAGTCTCGGGAACCGATCTCGATACTTGCGGGTCGTCTCTTCACTCACCGCCATCCTATCCAGGCCGGAGGTCAGGACTGGTTTAATCCTCAATGTCGAAGTCGGTGTTCCGGAACACCCGGGTAGACGGGAGCCCGAAGGCCGATAGCTTTCAGTGAGAGGTCCTATGCCTTCTTCGCCTGAGGTATAGCCCTGTCTAACGCTTGCAGGAACGACTCGATGTCGTCATCGTCTACATACCCGAGATGACCGATGCGGAATATCTTCCCTGACAGCCCGCCCATTCCTCCGGCAACGATCACCTGATGCTGTTCCCGGAGGACACGAATGAGTTTGGTTACGTCAACCCCGGCTGAGCCACTCGCCGCAGTCACAGTGTCAGACGCGCAGTGCTCATCGGGAAACACAGAGAGCCCCAATGCCTTTATACCATCTCTGGTCTTGCGGCCGAGGCGGGCGTGGCGAAGGAATATGCCCTCTAGCCCCTCGCTCAGCATCAAATCCAGAGCAGTATCAAGGGCATAGCAGACCGAGATAGCTGGTGTCCATGGCGTCTGTCCTTTTTGGAGGGCATCCCGGATTAGAGAGAAATCCCAGTAGCATCGCGGCATTTTGGCCCGTGCATGAGCCTTCCATGCGTCTTCGCTTACACTGACCATGGCCAGTCCCGGGGGAACCATCCATCCCTTCTGAGAACCGGTAACAACTACGTCACAACGCCAGCTATCGACAGGTACGTTGATGCATCCCAGACTTGAGATAGCGTCAACCAGAAGAAGACTGCCG
>JAWOGR010000083.1:0-10390 GCA_046496625.1 Dehalococcoidia bacterium
AACTCAATCTTGTCCATTTCAGCCCTGCAATCATATCAGAGAAGGCTACTCCCCGCAACAAACAGAGTGCCTGTCCATAGCACCGGTCTGCACTGATCCCCGTTTGACAACTGGAAGAGATGCAGGATCAGAAGATTCTCGCTCTTGACAGTGGTGCAGCAATCATAGCATCATGAGAATGATGCAACTTCTTTGGATTATGTGCGTTACAAACATATAGAGCAGGCGGGTCTGAATGGAGCGTTGGAAACGACCGACAAGCGTTGCGGGCGGCGACCTATCTCTAGTACGGAGTGCGTCCGGACAGTCTCCAGGATCTTCTCGGAGACAAGATGATGTGAATGAGAAGCGAAGATCAGGGCGTACGAAGAAAAGTTTGCTTATCGCATCCCTGGTAATAGCTGCGCTGGTTGTGGTGGCGACGGTGGTTACCGTCGTGGTTCCGGTGGGCGAGGTAACCCTGCATGTGGATCAGGAGACATATAATAGCAGGCAGGCTGTAACTCTAACTCTCACCAACAGGAGTACGGGAAAGGTCTACCACGGACAACCCTTTACAGTGCAGCGGTTTGAGAATGGCAGCTGGGTTCGTGTTCCGTTGGACCTTTGGTTTACGCTTGAACTCAGAGTCTTGCGCCCGGGACAAGAGTTTGAGCAGAGTTTCATTCCACGTCATGATCTGGCGGACAGACCCACGCCCGGAAGATACCGTGTGGTTAAAGAAGTCTGGCTAGGCACGCTTCTCAGCAGCAACCATCTTGAGCTTGAAACGAGGACTCTTGTTGCGGAGTTCAGAATAGGATAGAGGCTGCTCTCGGGATTTGACAGTATGGAGTGGTCAGGCAGAATGAGGCAAGACTTGACTGAACGGAGGCGGATATGAAGAAGCGTTTGCTTATCGCGCTGGCGGTCCTGGGTGCGCTGGTTGTTGTCACGACCGTGGTGGTCACCGGCGTGATTCCGATGGGCACGGTGATCCTTCGCCTGGATCAGGAGACGTATCATCCCGACGAGACTGTCACTCTGACTATTCTAAGTCTCCGCACGGGATCAGTCCGCTTTGGCTATGGCTTCGAAGTGCAGCGGTTTGAGAATGGCAACTGGGTTCGTGTTCCGTTGGACGTGTTTTTCAAGAGCGTCGACTTTGTCCTGCTTCCGGGACTGTCGTATGAGCAGAGCTTTGTTCCGGGTCAGTACTTCGTTGAGACCCCCGAGACCGGAAGATACCGGGTGGTTAAGGAATTCAGGGTCCGACCGGCGCTGTATGGTGCGTTCCGTGCAATCCACGGTACAGAGCACACCCTTGTCGCCGAATTCGACATAGTAGAGCTAGTCCAGCGACCGGCAGGGTGAGGATCCACAGGCACGTCCTGCACACAGGGGCACAGCGTGAGACGTCTCCTGAAGCCGACTGGTGACAGGCGCGCTAGGGTGGAGATAGTTGCTTCATAGGGATGGTTACGACCTGTCCAGATGTTCCAGGGCGAGCTCCAGGTCGGCGGGCAGGGGTGAGGTGAACTCCCGGTACTCTCCGTTGGACGGCAGGCGAAAGCCGAGGCGGTAGGCGTGGACGAACTGTCTGGCAAGGTGAGTTGATTTCACCCCGTACGTGGGATCGCCGACCACCGGATAGCCGATGGCCGACAGGTGGACGCGGATCTGGTGTGTTCGTCCCGTCACAGGTGTGACTTCAACCAGCGTGTAGCTGTTCACGTACTTGCGAACTCGATACCCGGTTGTGGCCTCTTTCCCCGTCTCCGATATTGCCATTCTGCGCCTGCGGTAAGGGTCCCGCCCGATAGGAGCTTCGATCATGCCCTGTTCGGGGAACATCCGTCCTTTGACTAGGACGAGGTAGCCCTTGCTTACCGAGCGGCTCTTGAACTGCGAGACCAGGTAGTCGCGCGCCCGGTCGCTCTTTGCGATCACTATAAGACCAGATGTGTCTTTGTCCAGCCTGTGGACGATGCCCGGGCGCATGACATCGCTACTGCTCAGGGCCAGGTCAGGGCAGCGGGACAGCAGGGCATTGACCAGGGTGCCGTCCGGGTGCCCCGGCGCAGGGTGGGCTGTCAGTCCTGCGGGCTTGTCTACGACCAGCACGTCTTCGTCTTCGTAGACGACCGCCAGGGGAATAGGCTCCGGCAGGGGATACGTGGGCGAGGGAGCAAGCTCGACTGTCACGATATCGCTGTCTATCAATCTCCGGCTTGCTCTTGTCGTCTGCCCGTTAACCAGGACCCCACCCTGTGCTATCAGCTTCTGCAGGTAGGCGCGCGAATACTCGGGCAGAACCCGGGTCAGGTACTTATCAAGGCGGATGTCGGACACAGGCGGACTCAACTGAAGCCTATCAACCCCGGTTCTCGTCGGTCCGTTCATGTGCTCGTCTGAACAGCCCCGCCCTGTAGAAGTAGAGGATGAGAGCGAGGATTCCTAGCGTCATCGCTGCGTCGGCGACATTGAATGCGGGCCAGGAGAAGGATGGGAGAAGGTGAACGCGGATGAAGTCTGTTACGAAGTGAGGAGGGCGTATGCGGTCTACCAGATTGCCGATGGTGCCGCCCATGATCAGGGAGAACGCAGTTATGCCCAGGGTATTGGTCGGCGGGAAATGGTGAAGAAAGACCGAGATGATCAGTAAGCCGACTACGCTTATGCTTATGATAAGGGCTGTCTGGTCCTGCAGGATGCCGAATGCGGCCCCGTAGTTCTTAACCAGAACCAGGTCGAGGAAGCCCGGCAGCAGCGCTATCTGGTCTCCCGTGGACAGTGCCGCCCTCACCAGCACCTTGCTCACCTGGTCAAGAGCAACCACCAGGACGGCTATGGTTACGAACAACCTTAGCTCCTGCCAGTGCACGCCGGAAGCGGCGTCCGGTCGATGTCTGTCCACAAGATCCGTTGTTATGAAGCCCCCGGATCTACTTGGGAACCCATTCTCCTCTTGCATCCTTCACCTTGGTCGACTTGCAGCTGAGGCACAGGCTCGCTTGAGGCATGGCTTCAAGGCGCGCCTGTTCAATCGATTGCCCGCAGGCATCACACTGCCCATAGGTGCCCGCCTCGTATTTCTCGATGGCGTGCTCCACGTCGTTAAGCGCGTCTATCAGCCTCTTCTCCTGAACCAGCCTCTTTTCCAGTTCCGAGGCTTCATCAGCTCCTTCCTCTCGCTTTCCGAAGGGGCTACCTTCTCTTCTATCTGCCGACGGCTGCCCGCGGACTCTCATCTGCTCTATCCGTTCCTGGAGTTCCGCCCTTTCCTTCTGTAGCTTCTCGTAGAGTTCACTGTATTTAGCCACTGCCTTTCTTCCTCCTTGGGTGGTGATTCTCAGCCGGTATCAGCCTTCGGACCGATAGTTGGAAGCGGACCATCCGATGCTGTTCACCTCTCACCGTGAGCGCAGGATCTGTGGTTGTCCCTGTGCTCAATCCTGTTCTTACCGATAATCCCTGATGTCCGCTCCCTGTCGTTCCCGGACGACTGCAGAGATCGGTACCTCTGCTAAGCATAGTCTCCGCCCGGTCTGGCGGAGACTATCTGTCGTTCGTATTTGTCTCTATCACTCAGAATAGCATAACTACGCCTGATAACATAGCCGCTCGTCCCAAAGGCTCCGTCTCAGCAGAGAATCATAGTAGTTCCGACTAGACCTCGCGAAACTCGCCTTCAACGGTACCCTCATCTCCTCCGTCAGGACCCT
This sequence comes from Dehalococcoidia bacterium, assembly GCA_046496625.1. GTDB lineage: Bacteria > Chloroflexota > Dehalococcoidia > GIF9 > AB-539-J10 > RBG-13-51-36. The sequence continues at coordinate 3,705 of JAWOGR010000083.1, forward strand.
GTTCACCGGTTCCCTGATCAGCGGGCGGTGGCTCTCCGGGTTGCTGGTAGACCGACTCTCCGACCTTCTGCATGGCCTGAGACAGCTCCTGCATAGCATTGCGGATGGCGTTAACATCCTGCCCCTGAAGGGCGGTCTTGACTGCGGCTATCTTGCCATCTACATCCTGTTTTACGTCTTCGGCCAGCTTGTCTCCGTGGTCGCGAAGCGTCTTCTCTGCGGTGTATGCTAGGCTGTCGGCGTTATTGCGCACCTCAATCTCCTCTTTGCGTTGCGCATCCTCAGAGGCGTGTTGCTCCGCCTCTCGTGTCATCTTCTCTACTTCCTCTTTGCTCAGCCCGCTAGAGGCGGTAATGGTGATCTTCTGTTCCTTGCCGGTTCCTTTGTCACGAGCACTGACGTTGAGGATGCCGTTGGCATCTATGTCGAAGGTCACTTCAATTTGGGGCATACCCCGCGGGGCCGGCAGGATTCCATCCAGCATGAAGCGTCCCAGAGTCCTGTTATCGGCAGCCATGGGTCGCTCCCCCTGGAGAACGTGTATCTCGACGCTCGGCTGACTGTCAGCCGCCGTGCTGAAGATCTGGCTCTTCGAGGTGGGTATGGTGGTATTGCGCGAGATCAGCGGTGTGGCAACGCCTCCCAGTGTCTCTATGCCGAGGGTGAGTGGAGTGACGTCGAGCAGGAGGACCTCCCCGACTTCACCCTTGAGCACTCCCGCCTGGATGGCAGCGCCCAAAGCAACCGCCTCATCGGGGTTGACTCCCTTGACGGGTTCTTTGCCAAAGAACTGCTTCAGGGTCTCCTGGACCTTGGGCATTCTTGTCTGGCCGCCGACAAGGAGCACATTATTGATCTGGCTGGCTGTGAGACCGGCATCCTTCAGTGCCTGGCGGCAGGGTTCGATGCTTCTCTCCAGAAGATCTGCCGAAAGCTGTTCCAGCTTAGCCCGACTCAGTGTCATGCTGAGATGCTTGGGGCCGCCGGCATCGGCAGTGATGAAGGGCAGGCTTATCTCCGTCTGGGATACTGTGGAGAGCTCCTTCTTCGCCTTTTCTGAAGCATCCTTCAGTCTCTGAAGCGCCATCTTGTCCTGCTTGAGGTCGATGCCCTGTTCCTTCTTGAACTCATCACATACCCAGTCCATTACCCGCTGGTCGATGTCATCGCCACCGAGGTGGGTATCGCCATTAGTCGACTTGACCTGGAAGGTGCCCTCACCTATGTCAAGGATGGAAATATCGAAGGTTCCGCCGCCCAGGTCATATACGGCAATCGTCTGATCCTGTGTTTTGTCCATCCCGTAAGCCAATGCCGATGCTGTGGGCTCGTTGATAATACGCAGCACCTTAAGCCCGGCTATAGCACCTGCATCCTTGGTGGCATTTCTCTGGCTGTCGTTGAAATGGGCGGGCACGGTGATAACGGCGTCGGTGACCTTTTCTCCGAGATAGGCCTCGGCATCTGCCTTCAGCTTCTGCAGTATCATTGCCGAAACCTCCTGCGGGCTGTACTCCTTGCCTCCCATAGTGACCCTGCAGTCGCCGTTGGAAGCCTCGGTGATCTTGTACGGCAGACGCTTTATGTCGTGCTGAACGATGTCGTCTTTGAATTTGCGACCGATAAGGCGCTTGATGCTGAAGATCGTGTTCTCGGGGTTGACTATGCTCTGACGCTTGGCCAGCTCACCCACCAGCCGTTCTCCCGTCTTGCCCATGGCCACCATTGAAGGGACCAGGTTGCCTCCCTCCGAACTGGGTATGATCTTAGGATCGCCTCCCTCGATCACTGCTGCGGCGCTCAAAGTGGTGCCCAGATCAATGCCAATAGCTCTTCCCATTTCTATTCTTCCTCCTGAGTTGTTTGATCAGTCTCGTCGCTGCCCGAACCGGTACCAACCATCACCAGGCTAGGACGTATGACTCTATCTCTGAATCTGTAGCCTTTTTGTGTTTCGTCAACGACCACCCCTTCCTCCCCTTCTTGCTGCATTACGGCTTCATGCAGGCGTGGATCAAAAGGTTCTCCTCTGGCCTCTATCTCAGTCAGACCCTGCGATTGCAGGATCGTCTTGAACTTATTATAGATGAGCCTTATACCTTCTGTCCAGCTTGACTTCTCCAGTCCGGTAGGAACCGAGGCCATAGCCCTATCCAGGTCGTCGATGACGGGCAACAGGCTGCTGATGAGCGCGCTGTTGGCAAACTCGATCGTCTCCCTCCTCTCCTGCTCACTACGCTGCTTATAGTTGGCAAGGTCTGCCTGGCTTCTCTGCCAGCTGGCCAGGTATTTCTCAGCGCGCTCGCTCTCCTCAGTAAGAGCCTTCTGTAGCGTTTCTACGTCTTCGGCCTGCCCGTCTCGACCTTCAGTTACCTCGTTGCTCTCAACCAACCGTGGCCCTCCTTTAGGTATATTCAGCCGCCCTGGCACTAAGCAGTGCTGAGAGGCAGTTAAGGGTAGAGATGGTCCTGGCGTAGTCCATCCGCTTCGGTCCGACTACTCCCACGATTCCGCTGGACCTGTCGGGCTGTCCGTACTGGCTGGCTACCAGGCTCAGTTCCTGCAACGCCGGCTCGGGGTTTTCGTCCCCGATCAGTACCCTGACCTCTCCCTTCCTGAACTCCTGGCTGAATATGTTCCTGATCCAATCTTGGCCTTCCAGGGCCTCCAGAATCCTGAGCATGCTGGGACTGCTGGTGAACTCCGGTTGGCCTAGCAGCAGGCGTAGCCCCTCAAGATGAGGCTCGCCATACTCCAGCTTGTCCTCGGCGGTTATCACCTCTGCCACAAGTCCGGATATCTGTTTCTCCTCCGTAGAGAGGGCTTCCTGCCTGGCCAGGATCTCGCCGGCGGTCAACCCGGCGTAGGTGTGGGTAAGCTTGTTGGCCAGCGTCGTCAGTTCGTCCTGGCCAATCCTTCTGTTGAAGGACAGCACATGTCGTCTTACGCGCGCTTCACACAGGACTACTATCAGTAGAGCCATGAAGTCCTGCAGGACCACCAGGTCGAGGTGTTTGAATCGACACTGAACCGGCTTGGGCGACGTTATGACTACCATGTTGCGGACGAGGCCGGCCAGAAGCGATGCAACGGTCTTCAGCCAGTGTTCGAGTCCCTCCTTAGTCTCCCTCAATATGTAGTAAGTCAGGTATTCGTCAACGGCAGGGAGTTCGACGTCCTCTCCCAGCAGTTGCACGTAATGTCGGTAGGCCTTGTCGGTAGGGACGCTCCCTGCTGAGTGGTGAGGACGGACGACATACCCTTCCCGTTCCAGGTAGGCCGTATCATTTCGTATGGTGGCCGGGCTCACATTCAGGCCGTGTCTTTCCACGATGGCCCTTGAGGCCACAGGCGTTGCTCCGGTGATGTAGTCCTCAACAATCACCCTGAGAACAGTGTCTCTTCTCTTCCCTACGGCCATTTAGCACTCCCCCCTTTCAACTGCTAATGCAATCTATCACCGCAGACACACTGTGTCAATGGTGTTTGCGGAACCTGACTGCACGAGCCCCGGTTGTTGACCGGCAGGGGGATGTAGAGTATTATTATAGCACAATCGTGGAAGCAGGGAAATCAGGATCTCTGGCGCAATCTGATAACCAGTTAGCTCGAATCCTGGAGGCGGAGGCCGAGAGGCAAGCAAGCACCATCAACCTGATTGCCTCTGAGAACATTGCCAGTCGGGCCGTACTCGAGGCCCAAAGCTCCCCGCTAATCGACAAGTACGCCGAAGGCTATCCCGGTCGTCGGTACTATAGTGGATGCGTTCACGTAGACGAGATTGAGAACCTGGCCATTGCCAGAGCGAAGGAGCTGTTCCGGGCAGAGTATGCCAACGTACAGGCCCATAGTGGCAGTCAGGCCAACATGGCGGCCTATTCCGTCTTGCTCAAATACGGAGACACTGTGATGGGGATGAGTCTCAGCCACGGCGGGCACCTGACCCATGGCGCCGAGGTCAACTTCTCCGGGAAGTTGTATAAGTTCATCCCGTACGGCGTCGATCAGAAGACAGAGATTCTCAACTACGATGAGATAGAGAGCCTGGCTCTTAAGCACAGGCCGAAGCTGATCGTGGCCGGGGCAAGCAGTTACTCCCGCACCGTCGATTTCGAGAGGTTTCGTCATATAGCCGACAGGGCCGGAGCCTTCTTGATGGCAGACATAGCCCACATCGCGGGGATAATCGCTGCCGGGCTTCATCCATCGTCAGTGCCACATGCCCAGGTTAACACTGCCACAACACAGAAGACCCTGCGGGGCCCCAGGGGAGGCCTCGTGCTCTGTAATCGAGACCTTGCTGCGGCTATTGACGCTGCAGTCTTCCCGGGTATGCAGGGCGGGCCGGCAATGCATACCATCGCTGCCAAGGCGGTGTGCTTCTTTGAGGCCATGCAGCCCGGTTTTGTCGATTACCAGAGGCGGGTTCTGGAGAACGCAAAGACTCTGGCATTTGAACTCCAGAGACATGGAGTGAGGATCGTCTCGGGTGGCACGGACAACCACATCGTCCTACTTGATCTCACCTCACTGGGCATTACCGGCAAGGATGCCGATACGGCCCTGGAGAATGCGGGAATAACTGTGAACAGGAATGCCATCCCGTTCGATCCCAAGCCACCGTGGATCGCCAGCGGCATAAGGCTGGGCACCCCGGCTGTGACCACCAGAGGCTTCGGCCCCGATGAGATGAAGATGATCGCCGATCTCATAGCAAGGGTGCTTTCCCGGTCCCCGGATAAGGCTGCCAGGGAGCAGGTTCGCCGGGAGGTGGCTGAGATGTGCCGCCACTTTCCGTTTGCCGGGACGGCATAGAGCTTACCACGAGTTGTGCAACTCTCAGTCAGTTTTCGCGATTCACCCCTGGCGAAAGCACGATGGTTTCATGCTATAATCGAGTTGGAATCTACAGGATGGAGAAGCAGCGAATGGACGACCTGAAAGTGTTCAGCGGCACCGCCCACCCTGTCCTGGCGAGCAATGTCTGTGATTATCTGGGCATTCCTCTGGGGGGAGCGGAGCTATTCGAGTTCAGCAATGAGAACATATTCGTGCGTATCCTGGAGAATGTCAGGCAGCGTGACGTCTTCGTCATTCAGCCGATCTGCTCTCCTGTCAACAAGAGCCTCGTCGAGCTACTCATCATGTTGGATGCACTGAAGCGGGCATCGGCGGAGAGAATCACCGCGGTTGTTCCCTACTATGGATACGGCCGCACCGACAAGAAAGACCAGCCCAGGGTTCCAATCACAGCCCGGCTGATTGCCGACCTGATAACTACTGCCGGGGCAAACAGATTGCTCACCGTGGACCTTCACGCGCCCCAGATACAGGGATTCTTCAGTATTCCTGTGGATGAGCTGACCGCCCGGTCTATCTTGAGCCAGTACTTCAAGAAGAAATTCCTTGATAACCTGGTAGTGGTGGCGACGGACATAGGCATCTCCAAGGCAGCGCGTGACGTTGCCGCCAACCTCGGGGCCTCTCTGGCCATCGTTGAGAAGAGACGCCTGGGAAACCTGGACACTACCGACGCCCTCAATGTGATCGGCGATGTTGAAGGTATGTGTGCCCTGACCGTTGACGACGAGATCGATACCGCCGGGTCTCTGATCGGAGTGGTGAAGGCCCTCCTGGATCGCGGGGCGACCGAGGTCTACTCCTGCTGCACGCATCCCATCTTCTCCGGTCCTGCCATCAAGAGAATGGCGGCCAGCCCGGTGAAGGAGGTGGTCGTTACCGACACAGTGCCTGTCAACGGCGACAGGAAACTGGATAAGATCACCGTCCTGTCCATGGCTTCGCTGATCGGCGAGGCCATCCGCCGCATTCATACCGGCCAGTCTGTGGGGGCGATGTTTGAGTGATGGCCCGGCATTAGCCAGTCGGTACTCAACGATCCCTGCTTGATGCCCTGTGGTCAGCGTCTGATCGCGGAGTCGAGATATGTTCAAACTATTCAAAGGTCTGCTTGATTCCAACGAGAGAGAGATCAAGAAACTACAGCCGTATGTCGACGAGATAAACAGGTTGGAGCCTGACTTTGAACTGCTCAGCGACTCCGAACTGCGGGCCAGGACCGACGAGTTCAGGGCGAAGCTGAGAGATGGCGCGCGCCTGGATGACATTCTGCCCGAGGCGTTCGCCGCCGTAAGGGAGGCAGCCAAGCGTACGATAGGGCAGCGGCATTTCGACGTCCAGTTGATGGGAGGCGTCGTTCTTCACCAGGGCAAGATAGCGGAGATGAAGACGGGTGAGGGCAAGACCCTGGTCGCGACCCTGCCCGCGTACCTCAATGCCCTTACCGGCGAGGGTTGCCATCTTGTTACCGTTAACGATTATCTTGCACGGCGGGACTGCCGATGGATGGGCCCCATCTATGATGCCCTCGGTGTGAGCGTGGCATCGATCAACGCCCAGCAGACGATCGGCCAACCGGCTCCTTCCTACAGGTATGATCCTGATTACGAGTCTGAAGACCAGAGGTGGACGCATATGCGCCCCATTACCCGTCGGGAGGCCTACGTGGCCGACATAACCTACGGCACAAACAACGAGTTCGGCTTCGACTACCTGAGAGACAATATGGTGCTCGACCTATCACAGTGCGTGCAGCGAGAACTGAACTACGCCATCGTGGATGAAGTCGATAACATTCTCATTGATGAGGCCCGTACGCCGTTGAT
>JAWOGR010000154.1:0-4384 GCA_046496625.1 Dehalococcoidia bacterium
GTGGGGAGCAACGAAGGGATGGTGCGCAACTGCGGTGCTACCGGCAGTGTGACCGGCAGCCAGTATGTGGGAGGACTCACGGGGATCAACATCGGCAGGGTTTGGGGCTCCTATTCTAACGGCAGCGTGACGGGTACGGGTAACCTCTACATCGGCGGCCTGGTGGGATGGAACGACGGCACTGTGACCAACTCGTGCTCCCTTTGCAAAGTGACAGGCTACAACGCGATCGGTGGCCTGGTAGGGCTCAACTCAGGCAGTGTTGACAGGTCGTACTCCGTCGGCAAAGTGATCGGCATCGGTCAATACCTGAATGGTGCGCCAGTTGGGGGACTGGTGGGAATGAACGAGGGCACCGTCAGCAACTCTTTCTGGGACGTGGAGAACTCGGGCATTGCTGAGAGCTACGGCGGAACTGGCAAGACCACGGCGGAGTTGACGGATATCATGACGTTCACCGATACTGCCACCGAGGGACTTGACTCCCCATGGGACATCACGACGGTCCAGGGCTTCGACGAGAGGGATACCGCCTTCGTCTGGAACATCGTTGATGGCGTGGCCTGGCCCTTCCAAAGCTGGCGGCCCTATCTGATCTAGCGGGGCCGATGTGCGACGGGCCGTGTCCGGTCGGCTGTAAGCCCACTGCTGGCCGAGGCCGGTATGTAGCATGCCCACTTGTCGCGGCTAGGGCAGTTCGCGGTAGGTCTGCTGGAGGAGGATGGCATCCTGCTCTATGTAGGGGTTGCTCTCGCAGATGACGACGCCCTTTGCCTGCCGATCTTTGAGTGCCCTGAGTAGCTCGACATAGCGGAAGTCGGAATCCTCGAGCATGAGGTGCTTGATCTCGCCTTTCAGGCCGTAGGCGATTCCCGAGACATGAATGTGCATGTCGTCCAGCGCCTGCCTGCCCAGCTTTGCCTCAACCAGGTCGAGCACTTCGAGGAACTCCGGATATGAGTTGGCCTGCCCGGTCCGGGCGTGCCAGTGGGAGAAGTCGATGCAGGGGGCAACTCCCTCCAGTTCGGCGCTGAGCTGCAGCAACTCTTCGATGGTGCCGAACTGAGACCTCTTGCCGGCGACTTCGGGACGGATCTTCACCGTGTTGCCCTCGTCCCTGAGGGTGTTCATCACCTTCAGCAGTTGACGCTTGACGGTGGTGTAGGTGTCGAAGTGGCTGTCTGCCAGGTAGAAGGCGGCGTGGAAGGTGATGCTCCTGGCGCCGAGGAGTCCGGCTATGCGGGCGGTCTGGAGGATCCTCTCCTTGCTCATGTGTACCTTCTGTCGCTCTGCGGAGTTGAGGTTGATGTAGTAGGGAGCGTGGGCGGTGAGCACCACCTGCTTCTCGGCGGCCAGTTCTCCGGCGGAGACGGCCACCTCAGGGCTCATCTTCACGCCCTGGACGAACTCGACCTCCATGCAGCCGAGGCCGAGTTCGGCGATGCGCTCGATGCCCGCCTCGCTGGAGCGCTCAGCGGCACTGACGGGCACTCCGCCGGTGCCGAAGAGCAGACCGTCCAGTGGTTTCGAACTCATAGTACTTCCATTAGCTCGTAGCCAACGCGCATATCAAGGGCCGGGAGCTGGGCATCGCGTTTCCTCCCTGACCAGTTCGCGGTACGCTGCCAGTAACCTCTGCGTCAAAGGGCCGGGCCTGCCTCTCCCGACGGGCCTGCCCTGAAAGCGGGTCAGGGGCATGATTTCCAGTATGGAGTTGGTGAGGAAGGCTTCGTCGGCTTCGACCATCTCCTGCAACTCCGCCTGTCTCTCTTGAACCGCGGTATCCGAGGCCCGGGCCATCTCGAGCACGGCCTCCCTGGTGATCCCGGGCAATACGCCTGACTCTATCGAGGGAGTGATGAGTTCGCCGTTGCGCACCAGGAAGATGTTGGTGGTGCTCCCTTCGGCGAGGTACCCTTCTTCGTTGAGTGTGATGGCCTCGTCACATCCGGCGGCACGCGCCTGGCTCCGGGCCAGGACGTTATCAAGATAGCAGGTAGACTTCAGCCGCGATAGCGGCGAGCCACTGTTGCGGCGGACCGAAGACAGCGTGGCCGTATAGCCCTCTGCGTATCTTTCCGCCGGAAGGGGAAAGAAGTTCCTGGCGGTGACGAGGACGGTCGGCTCCCTGCAGGTGGTGGGGTCGGGAGTCATTTCTCCCTCTCCTGCCGTCACGGTGACCCTGAGTCGGGCGTCCCTGAGTCCGTTGGCCTCGAGCGTATTGAGGCAGGCGGTCTCCAGCGAATGCCCGCCGGCTGTGACGTCCAGGGTCGTGATGATGTGGCCCGGCAGGCCGAGGCTGACTAGCGAGCGCATCAGGCGGGCCAGGTGGCGATCGAGGCGGAAGATATGCCCGTCGTACGAGCGCATGGTCTCGAACAGCCCGTATCCGTAGAGGAAACCGTGGTCGAACGGGGACAGGGCGGCTTCGGAGCGGGCGATAAGCCGGTTGTTGAGGTAGATGATCTCTTCTGTCATTTCATCCTCACCCTGATCCTCTCCCGTCCAGCGAGATGGTATCCGATGAGCTTGGTGGTCTGCTGCGGGCAGTCCCGGACTCCCACAACGGCTGTGAGAAGCGCAGGAAGTTCCTCAGGATATCATGTCCTACCTCCGTGAGGATGGACTCGGGATGAAACTGGACCCCTTCCACCACGTGCTCCAGGTGTCTCACACTCATGATTGTGCCCTCGGGGGTCTTAGCCGTCGCTTCGAGGCAGGCGGGTAGACTATCGGGCTCGATGATCAACGAATGGTAGCGCGTGGCAAGAAAGGGGTTGGGCAGACCTTCGTATATGGTCCTGCCGTCGTGATGGATGACCGAGGTCCTGCCGTGGACCGGAGTGCTCCTGCCGATGCTGCCGCCGTAGACGTAGCCAATGCACTGGTGTCCCAGGCACACTCCCAGTATGGGGATCCTGCCGCCGAAGCGCAGGATGACATCGTTGGATATGCCTGCCTCCAGGGGAGTGCACGGCCCCGGGGAGATGATGATGTGCGTGGGGGCTAGTTCTGCGATCTGTTCCAGGGTTATGCGGTCGTTGCGGCGCACCACAGGCTCCCGGCCCAGTTCGCCCAGGTATTGGGCCAGGTTGTAAACGAAGGAATCGTAGTTGTCTATGACCAGTACCGTCTTCCGCGGTTGTCGCACGGGCGAGCACCTCTCTCCAGGCCGTCCTTCGTGTCTGGCGGCACCTCTCTTGACCGCCTTTCTGGTGACGGCTTAATCTGGTATATTATAGCTGAAGAGGCCCTGCTTAGCTAAGGCTTTGTGTCTTGCGCGTTGCTGCGTATTCCGGCGGTGCGTGCATGATGAGATGTCGCCGCATAGTGGCTTTCTGAACAGGAGGCAATGAGGTGAGTCCTTTGGTGGAGATGATACTGAGGTTTCTGCTGGCAACTGCCCTGGGCGGGGCGATAGGTTACCAGCGGGAGAGGGCAGGAAAGAGGGCGGGAGTCCGCACACATATACTGGTCAGCGCAGGGTCGGCCCTGTTCACCCTGGCATCGATGTACGGTTTCGGTGAGGGTATGGCTGACATCTCGCGTGTTGCTGCCGGAGTCGTGATAGGCGTCGGTTTCATTGGTGGTGGGGTTATCCTTCGAGGTTCGCGGGAGGATGAGGTGGTCGGGTTGACAACTGCCGCCACCATCTGGGTCACCGCTGCCATCGGGCTATGCGCCGGGGCGGGCATGTACCTGCTCTCGGTCGTGGCCACCGCGGTCTTCCTGGGAGTCCTTCTGCTGGCAAAGCTGCGCGGCCACGACGGTCAGCAGTAGTGTTATCTGTGACAATAGACGGGCGGTTCATGCTGATGGACGCCCTGATCGAAGGATACGTAGCATGCTGAAGATTCTGCACACCGCCGACATCCACCTCGGGGCGAGGTTTTCGGGTCTGGGGGACAGGGGTGCTGCTCAGAGAGATCAACTGAGGGCTACCTTCAGGAAGCTCATAGCCACCGCTCTGGAGGAGCGGGTGGGCATCGTGCTCATCGCCGGCGACCTGTTCGACTCCAATCAGCAGCCACAGAAAGACATCGACCTGGTAATCGAGCAGTTCGGCCATCTCAACCGGAGTGGCATCTCGGTCTGCATCGTTCCGGGCACGCACGACCCCTTGGATTCCTCGTCTATCTACAGGAAGGTCGGCTTCGAAGACAGGTGCCCCAACCTCACTGTCTTCGCCGGCGAGGAGATGTCCTGCAGGGAGTATCCGGACCTGGACCTCACGGTGTACGGTAAGCCGAACCTGAGCAACAGGTCGTACTCAAGTCCGCTGAAGAAACTCAGGCCAACGACATCAAGCAGGTTTCACGTGGCCGTGGCCCACGGATCGTTCTACATCCCGGAGAAGACGGCGGAGGACGACCACGTCTTCACC
>JAWOGR010000137.1:0-9383 GCA_046496625.1 Dehalococcoidia bacterium
ACCTCCGCGGGGAGAACTGGATGCATCTGATTTCTGCTGTACAAGGGGGAAAGCGACCGAGTACGCCGTCAAGATGAAGCAGCTGCCACGGGACCGAATGCTGGATGTGCTGTTGCTCAGGAGCAGAGTGAGCGAGGACATGATTGAGGAAGTCGCTGAGAAGCTGGCGCCCTTTCATCAGTCTGCCGGGACAGACGCAACAATCGCCTCTTTCGGAGGTCTGGATATTGTGCGGAGGAATTGCGACGAGAACTTCGCTCAGACCGAGAAGTATATTGGAGCATCGGTGACCGAAGGCGAGTATCGCACTATCCGGCGCTACACCGACGGCTTCATCACCAGCAACGCAGGCCTCTTCGGCAAGCGGGCGGAAGAAGGGAGGATACGGGATTGCCACGGCGACCTTCATGCCGCCCATATCTGCTTCACCGACGGTATCTGCATTTACGACTGCATTGAGTTCAACGACAGATTCCGCTACGCCGATGTCGCTTCAGAAATGGCTTTCCTGGCCATGGACCTGGATCGCTACGGGCAGACCTCGCTCTCCAGACGTCTGGTGGACACCTATGTGAGGCTGAGCAGTGACGAGGAGATCATGAACCTGCTGGACTTCTACAAGTGCTACCGGGCATACGTCAGAGGCAAGGTGGAGAGCTTCAAGCTCGACGATCCGCACATTCCAGAAGAGGAGAAGTCTAAAGTCCTGACCGCGGCCCGCAGATACTTCGAGCTCGCTGAATCATACACGTGACGTGTGCAGCAGTTGCTCAGGAGAGTCGTGGCTCTCTCTTATCCCGGCGGTTGACACCGCAGCGATAACCACGCCTCACTACGCGGAAACGTGGGCCGGCGGATGCTCTCTCCATGTCTCGCCATCAGAGATGATTCGGTCTTCTCTTAGGCCTTCCTTTTGCCCACAGAGCCGCTGTCACCCATACGACTGCCAGCGCGCCTAACGCCACCATCTTCTGCGTCGGTGTGGTGTTGACGGCCACGGTGCTAAAGACTACAGCAGGCACCAGCCCCACCCTCACTACTGGCTTCAAGGTCGGATGCTCATAGATGAACTCCGCCATAGGGGGACTCACTCTGTAATAGAGATCCACAAGGGCTTGCCCCATATGGTTGGTTAGCATATACCCGTCTCTGAAGCTGCGGAGGACCTGCACTTCCTCTGCCATGGGAGTGCCGTAGGCCGCAGTGGCTATGAAACAGTCACGCCCTGTCGGATAGAAACCGATTCCGTCGAACCGCACTTCTCCACCGTTATCCCAGCCGTTGCCCTTGAGGTGAATCCTTACATGAGTGGCTTCGGCAGGCGCCGTCAGAGTATCCTTTTCCTGTACATAAGCACCCCTTGTGTTGGTTGCCGAGAGATCGGTTGTCGGACTCAGTTGCCTTCCCCCTTCTTCCTGCCAGAAGTCGAGCGAGATCACACCGGTGGCATTGCCCGAAGCATATATCCATCCCCAGGCGTCATACCTAGTCAGCCCAACGACACCTCCGATCCACTGGGTGAGGGTGTCACCCTCCCCGGTTATCCGGGCACTCCAATTGCCTGAGTAGATGGGGGGTATGCTAACGCGGCTCGCATTTCCGGTCACGGCCCACTCCCTCGGGAATCCCCCGTCCCCCGCCTCGAAGCCCTGGTTGGCGACCCATCCCGCGGCCCTAACATGGCCGGACGGCAAGAAGACCAATACCACAGTCAGTAAAGCCGCCAGCGCGACACCGATGTTTTTAATCATATGCCACCTCCTCTCACAACAGATGCTTGCTCTGAAGCATCTGGCTTACATGTCATGCTATATCTCCTCCGACACACTGTCAAGCGGACTCACGATATCACTCTTCCATTATAAACCCAGTCTCACCAAAAATGCTACAGTAGCCTGCCAGGCACCATCACCGACCCACACACGCTCACACGCGGCCTCACCCCGGGCTACACTCTGAGGCTCTGCCCCGGAACGTAGTAACCCATACCATCACCGCCAAAGATAACAGGGCCAACAGACCGACCGCGGCAGCCTTCTCGGTTGGAGACGTGTTGACCACCACGGCGCTCATGGCCACGGCAGGCCCCAGACCGGCTCTCACGATGGGCTTGAAACCAGGATGATCAGTTATGAACTGCGCTATTGCCGGGCTGATGCTGTAGTAGAAATCTACGAATGCCCTTCCAGGCAGACCGTTCATCAGGTATCCGTCTCTGAAGTCACGAAGGACCTGCAACTCCTCGACCATCGGCGCACCGTAAGCGGCGGTGGCGATACAGCACCGACCGGAAGCCTTCTCAAAGTCGGCCGTCACAGAGTACGAGCTGTCCATGGTGATGGTTGTCGAGGCAGATTCGACATCGGCGATGGTGTCCGCTTCGCTCGACCAACCGACGAACCGGTAGCCTTCATCAGGCATTGCTGCGAGGCTTACCTCCGTGCCCAGGGGGAAACCGAATGAACCTTCGCCCGGTTCTGCCACCGAGCCACCGGCGGTGCTCAGAATGGTCAGCTGCACCTGAGGATCAGGTTCCCACGACTCAAACCTGGCGGTGATGGAGTAAGAGTCCTCCATGGATATGCTGGTCGCAGCAGCATAAACATCGCCTACATTGATCACATCTCCCGACCATCTTACGAACTGGTAGCCCTCATCAGCCTCAGCAACGATGTCGACAGCTATGCCAAACGCACGGATGAACACCCCCTCACCGGGCACGGTCACCGAACCGCCATCGGTGCTGGATACTGTTAGGCTGCACCAACCTTCGTCCAGTTCGAAGCTGGCCACTATCGAACAAGAGTCCTCCATGGTGATGTTGGTCGACGCAGCATAGACATCACCGATGGCTTCCACGTCGCCTGTCCATTCCACAAAACGATAGTGCTGGTCGGCCTCGGCGACAAGGTCCAGGATCGTGCCGGTTGCTCGAACGAACGTCCCCTCGCCGGGTTCTGTTACCGAACCGCCGTCGGTGCTGGCAATTCCCAGGCTACTCCACCCTTCCTCCAGCTCGAAGCTAGCAGTGATAGAATAGGAACTATCCATCGTGACATTCGTCGCAGCATCATAGACGTCGCCCACGTTATCCACATCGCCTGTCCATCTCACAAAACTGTGATGGAGGTCCGCCTCAGCGACGAGTTCCAGCACGGTTAGGGCTTCTCGGAGGAACATCCCCTCCCCCGGGACTGTCACCGAACCGCCGGCAGTACTGGAGAGCGAAAGGCTGTACCAGCCCTCAAGGGGCTCAACGGCGACGCCGAGCCCGGTGATGATGTGCTCCGCCTTGCTGATGACCGCATGTGTTTCCGAGCCGCTGAACAGCAGCCCCACGAATTCTCCCTCCTTGTCGACGGCGGACCCAGAGTCGCCTTGCGCTGCGAATGACCAGTTTGCCTGAGACACCACGATCTGGTCCACGAAGTAAGCCGATTCGTCGCCGTACGTAACCCAGACAGAGGCATTGGTGTGCACCACCTGTCCTGTGGTCACCCCGGTCGTCCGCCCGGATTTCCGCACCATGTCGCCCTTAGAGACTTCGGTCCAACCCTGTATCCAGTAACCCCCTCCTTCACCCAATTGCTCGCCGGGGGACACACTGATCCCGGTATCTATGCTGCCTATAGCTGCATCAGCGTAGTTCTGCGCGTTCGATCCGAAGTCAATAGGTATATAGGCCTCGAGTTCTCCCACCCTATCCGCCAGTGTTCCTCCGTCGACGCTTCCCGGCTGTACGAGGGGTGTTCCGATATCAAGGAAATCATCGGCACCAGGCTCCTTAGCGATAACATGCGCATTCGAGAGGATCTTGTTGTCGTAAGTAACCATGCCCAGGGTTCCAGCATACATTACTGTCCCGGGCCCTCTCCTAATCAACGCTGACAGGCTCGTCCCTCCAACCAGGGGCCTGATCTCGCCCTGCCGATCCTCCATGACATCGCCTGCGGGTTCCGCTACCGGGAGCGAGAGCGCTTCTAGTTTCCCCGTGATCTCGGTTCGAACCTGGTAACCTCTGACTAAGCCCGGCACCCTTCCGGACGCCTCTTCGTCCTCGACAAAAACAATGATCTCGCCCTCGCCGTCCGAATGGGCGATGCCTACAAAGCCCGTCCCCGCCAGAGTTATCAGTTCGTGCTCCAGAACAGCTCTTGCTTCGGCCAGTGGCCTGATGCTTCTGCTGTTGTCACCAGCCGTCGCAGATACAGATCCAAGAAGCAATGCAGCAACAATGACCAATGCCTTGAACAGCATTACCCGGCTGACTCTTCTCATCTCTCTCCTTTCACTGGACTGCTAGTCTCTTCCCCGAGTATTATAGCAACTCCCCTGCCGTGAGGCAGATCATGGTATCACCCGGTTCGCGCTATTCAGACAGGCAGGGATTCCAGTGCGTACGATTCGACTGGAGTACGCTTTTGTGCTAGCATGAAACGTTCGGAGGGAGATAACAGAAAGCTGCGTCCGACGAGTGCTTTGCGGATTCCCTTTGCAGCGTCTCATCGAACATGCGGGTACTAGCAGTAAGAGCCAGTGTCAGGCACCGTAGTCAGTGCCCGCTGGAACGGCAGGATCGCCTTTAGCCACTGGTTCAGCAGATAAGTTTGCAGGAGATGCACGAGAAGTGTCTGTAGACAAGGGAAAGAAGTCTATCAACCGGCTGGATTCGATGCGCCCGCTCAGGGCCAAGGTGAATGAGACCTATCTGAAGAGCCTTGAGGCGATACAGGCGGGCAAGCCCGCCGTCTGGGGTATGCTCAACTTCTACTATGGTGACCCCATTCTGAAAGCTATGGACATCGAGGTGGTATATCCCGAGAACTACGGCGCCATCGCCGCGGCTATGGGAGTCGCCCGGCAATACCTGGATCGCGCCGATGCCGATGGATTTCCCACGCATCTCTGCGGTTACAGCCTGACCACCCTGGGCTATGCCTCCCGGATGATGAGGGAGTTGAACGGGCAGATACCGCCGGAAGCACCCCTGGGTGGCATGCCCAAGCCTCTCTTTCTGATGTCGTCGGCTGCCGTCTGCGATGCAAGGTACAAGTGGTTCCAGTCGCTTGGACGTTACATGGATGCCCCGGTCTGGACACTGGAGGCTCCGGCTCCGGGTGTCACAGAGTTCTTCCTCGATGGCAACTATGACAGGATGGTGGATATGGGGGTTAAGCACCTGAAGGGCTTCGTATCCTTCGTAGAAGGAATGGTCGGCAGGAAGATGGATTGGGACAAGCTGGATAGAACCGCGAACCTGATGATAGAGGTAAACCGCGTCTGGCATGAGGTCAACGAGTTGCGCAAGGCGAAGCCGTGCCCGATGCACAGCCGGGACTTCTGGAGTGCCATGCCCGCCGCGCTCTTTCTTGCCGGCGACCTGGAGGACTCGCTTAAGCTATACCGTGACATGCACAGGGAGGTCAAGGACAGGGTCGACAGCCACACGGGGGCCATTCCTGAGGAGAAGTACCGACTGGTATTCGCAGAACTCCCACCCTGGCACAGCCTGAACTTCTTCGATAAGCTTGCCGAGAGGGGCTGGAACTTCGTCATAGAGAGCTTCGGCTACCGCCCTCCTATCCCGGTAGACCTGAGCGATATCTCCGACCCGCTGGAGCGCATCACCAGATTCAACCTGCAGTTCTTTGCCGGGTACTACGAGGATGCCCGCAAGCAGAGCGTGCTCGGGGGCGCATTCGCCTACCCTTACCTCAAGTATGCCAGGGAATGGAAATGCGACGGAGCACTGCTTCATCCCCTGATCAGTTGTCGTAGCGCCTCGACTCACCTCCCATACGTGTCAAGCATGCTCATGGAGGAACTGCATGTGCCCTCACTGAGCATAGAAGGCGACATCGTAGACCTCCGCCTTTTTGACCCCGAGGACGCTCTGGCCAGGGCAGAGCCGTTTGAGGAGTCCATGAATCACTACAGGCGCGTAAGGCAACAGAAGGGTCTGGACTGGTAAGGAGACCCAGCGTCCGAACAGAGCGAGGAGATGTCCATGTCAGACGGCAGCAAAGGTTTGGGCAAGGCCCGGCAGATCTACTCAGACCGTTCACTGAGGGCGAGAGAACTCAAGGCTGAGGGCAGAAGGATCATAGGCTATCCCTGTGTCTATGTCCCAATAGAGATGCTGACAGCCCTTGACCTTATCCCCTACCGCAGTTGTGGAGATATCCGGGAGCCGGTCACCGAGGCAGATAGGGCACTTCCTGGCTCATTCTGTCCTATCATGCGCAACTGCCTTGATTGTGCCCTGAAGGGCAAGGACGATTTCCTCGACGGGGTGGTAGCGATCCATTCAAGTGATCCCCAGGAAAAGACGGCACGTGTCTGGCAATCTTACACAGACTACCCCTATTTTCACTTCATAGACATGCCGGTCACAGTTCGACATGAGGCTGTGCAGTACTTCAGAGGCCAGCTAGACGACTTCAGAAAGACTCTGGAGGCATTCAGCGGGAAGGCTCTTACAGCCGGCAAGCTCGATGACGCTATCAAGTCCCATAACAGGCAGAGAAGCCTGGTCAGGCAGTTACATGAACTGACAAAGCCGTCTCCTCCGCTCATCTCCGGGACCGAGTTGGTCCAGGTCGTCAAGGCTCTGATGAGCCTCCCCGTGGCTGAAGGCAATGACCTGCTGGCCGAGGTTATTAGCGAGGTGAAGGACCGCACCGACGGGCCGACAAGGAAAGGTGCGCGTCTCCTCACATGGGGAAGCACTCTTGACAGTATCGAGATTATGCAGGTGTTCGAGGATAATTCGAATGTGGTCATGGACGAGAGCTGCGGCGGCATCAGGGCCTACAGAGCCGAAGTGCAGAACTCGGCTGATCCGCTGGAAGGACTCGCCACCTACTACCTCAAGGAGATCACATGCGCCCGCACCTTCAGGCAGGCGGAACTGGGTGAGTCAAGAAAGGACTATGCCGGAGACCTCCAGAGCCGCTTCGGATACCTGAAGGGCATCATCCGAGAGTGGCAGGTTAGTGGGGTGATAATGCTGCTTGTCAGATACTGTGATCCGTTTGCCTTCGAGATGCCCTCCCTGAAGGACTACCTGGACAGTGTGGGAGTGCCCAGCACCTACATAGAGTACGATTACACTTTGGGAGCCCTGGCCCCGTTGAGAACCAGGGTCGAAGCCTTCCTTGAGACGATCAGCTAGTGCCAGCCCCTCAGGAGATCCGTTTGTACTACGCCGGCGTTGACATAGGCTCCACCATGACCAAGGTCGTGGTCATCGATAGGAGCGACGATCTGCTGTCTGTCATCAAGGGGCCTACCGGCCCGGAGCATCGCCAGCTTGCCAACCTGGCTATGGAACAGGCTCTGGAGCAGGCAAGCCTGCAGATCGATGACATTGCCTTCATCGTAGCTACAGGCTACGGACGTGTCAATGTTCCCTTCGCAGATCTACAGATGACTGAGCTATCATGCCATGCCAGAGGCGTATCCATCCTCTTCCCAGATGCCAGAACCGCCATCGACATAGGAGGACAGGATGCCAAGTGCATGAAGATCGATCACGGCAGACTGGTCAACTTCGTCATGAACGATAAGTGTGCAGCGGGAACGGGCAGGTTCCTCGAGGTAACTGCGGCTGCACTTGGCATCAACTTAGAGGATATGGGAGATCTATCGCTGAGAGCCACGGAGCAGGTCGAGGTAAGCAGCCTGTGTACGGTGTTCGCCCAACAGGAAGTGGTGGCGCTTCTCTCCCGTGGTGAGAAGCTGGAGAACATCGTGGCGGGAGTACACAGTGCCCTGGCCGGCCGCATAGCGACACTGGCGCGGAGGCTGGCCATCGAGCCCCGCGTGGTGCTCACGGGGGGCGGCGCCAAGAACACAGGCATGGTTGAAGCCATGAAAGAAAAGCTGGGTTGTGCCATATCCGTTCCTGAAGACCCTCTCATCACCGGGGCAATCGGTGCCGCGGTACTCGCGAAGGAGATCTGCTTGAAGACTGCGGACGAGCACGGCACGCCGCCCGCAAAGCCCCGGCGCCTGGACAAAGCCACCTTCTTCAAGGAGGAATACCCATGAACTGGTTCGCCGGCATTGACCTGGGCTCAGCCTATAGCAAAGGCGTGATAGTCAGAGATTCCGAGATCATGGTTTCACATGTAGTCGGATCCGGCTCCGATTACCGTGCGTCCGCCGAGGTCATAAGGATGGAGTTAACCGAAAGGGCTGGCCTTTCACAGGACGATGTTCTCCATACCGTTGCAACAGGGTCAGGCGCCGATAGCGTCAGCTTTGCCGGGCGAAAGGCAAGCGACATAGTATGCGCTGCGAGGGGTGTACACAGCATCTTCCCACAGGCAAGAACTGTAGTTGATGTAGCGAACCTGTCCACCAAGGCAATCAGACTGGATGGTGAAGGAACCGTGACGAACTTCACAGTCAGCGAGAAGTGCGCCGCCGGCGGTGGCCGCTTCATCGAGGTCATCGCCAACATACTGCGGGTGGACCTGATCGATTTCGGACGGCTTGCCGCAAGGTCGGAAAACCCCATCGAGTTCGGTACAGGGTGCGCTGTATTCGGCGAATCTGAGGCCATTACCAGGGTAAGCGAGGGGGTTCCGAAAGAGGACATAGCAGCAGGAGTCACCAGAGCCCTTGCGCGCAGGATATCGTCTCTGGTCAAGAAGGTCGGAATGGAGGAGCCATGCGTCATCTGCGGCGGCGGCGCCCTCCAAATGGCTCTGATACAGGCTCTGGAGAGCGATCTGAAAGTCGATCTTCTGGTACCACCGATCCCCCAGATCACCGCCGCTTTCGGCGCGGCTGTATTAGCTAAAGCAGCGGCAACCGAAGAAAAGACGTAGTAGCGCGTTCGAGGGATAGGCTGACATAGCTCCCGGTGCGCAATGTAAGGATATCGTCATGCGCTGAGTTAGCTGCGGCAAGATAGCCGGTGACAGAGAGCCTAAAGGATCCCGGACATCAGACGTGCGTGGCGACCGGCTCGACTCATGGCATATCGAGAGACACCCGTTTGGGCTTGATATCTCTTATGTGCCGATATACTTCATCAAAGTCGAGCCCGTAGTCGAAATCCTCCTTTGCCTGATGCCTCATATGCCCCTTTATTTCAAGATTCCGTATGACTATCAGCTCTTCCTCTTCGTGAGACGCATGTACCAGTGGAATCCCGGAAGGACTCCACACACCGCTTTCACCACAGAAGCGGCCGCCCGTCTTCTCGAAGACACCCACACAGTTAGCCCCTATGCTCCATACCTGGTTATGCGCGGCCAGTCCCGAGTTCATCAGCCTCCAGATGAACTGGTAGTAGTTCTCTAACCGGACGTTGAGCAACCGATACTCGCGAACAGCCTCGGTCCGCCAGGCGGCCGTCGTGATCATGACAT